>JAGDBD010000100.1 GCA_017959225.1 Fibrobacter sp.
AGCGCCATTCAAAAGGGGTACCGTCCGAAATTCCGAGGTAACTTTGGGTGGTATTGTTGAAAAAGTTGTCGAACTTTTCGTTGGTGGAGCAAAAGTAATCTGCGCCGGAAAGCAAATGGAAATAGTCAAAATGCTTGAAGCCGTCGGCAGCTTTCAAAAGATGGAGGGTGGCCTTGACAAGGCTAAAGCCTCCCCAGTTGCAGCTGACTCTTTTTTTCAATAAGGTGCAATTGGGAATTTCTTGGAGACTCGAAAAATCTTCTTTGGATTTTTTATCGACATGGATAAAGAAATAATGATTCGGAGAAACCAGACTTTTGATGAGTCTTGCGACGTGAGCCGGGTTGTTGTGCGCGAGAATCAAAAATGCGTGAGTTTTAGAGTCCATATAGATTAAATATAGGTATTGCGTACGGGATGTTTACAGGCTCGCCGTCGTTAAGACTTTGTAATCTGCCGATGGATGATCGTTGCCAGGTTCTTGGCGCCCTGTCCGGAATCCTGAATCCCATATTTTGCACAAAAATCACCTATTTTACTTTTGTATTGGGCTTCGTCAAAATTCAAGATGCTTTGGTGTAAATCCATTTCCGTTTTCGTGATGGGGAAAGGTAAATCTTGCAATGGAATGCAAAGATCTCTTTCGCTTGATAGATAGGCGTCAAAATCTTTTGCAAAAAGGAATACCGGTTTTTGAATCATGGCGACGTCGAACATGCTCGAAGAAAAATCGGTAATCAGAATATCGGAAATGGCCAAGAGTTCTTGCATGTCTGGGTAGTTGCATGCATTTACCACGTTGGGAGGCAAAGAAATGTCTTTGAACTTGGCGGCATCATTTGGATGAAGACGTAAAAGTAGGGTAAAATGTTTTTGGAATTTGGTCTCCAACAATTCCGTCATCTTTTGAAAATCAAATGCGTGAAAATCAAAGGGAAAATTGGCTCGGAATGTAGGAGCGTATAAAACGATTCCTTCATTTTCTGGAATTTGCAATTCTTGACGGATGGCTTTGATCTTAGAATCGGGCGTCTGAAAAAGAACTGAAATGCGCGGAGAATCGCTTTTGATGACGGGTCCGTTGTACCAGAATTTGGTTTTGTACATCTGAAGGCGAAAATCGCTGTTGGCGTACATCAGGTCTGTCTGGGCGGCATCGACTTTGGCCATCTGGACATATTCTTTGGGCAGAGTGGATTCTGCATCGGCTTCGATCCTTTTTAAGCCGAAAGGAGCGTGCCAAGTCTGGATGTAGAACTGTCCCTTTCGTTTTTTGAGGCTCATCGAGGAGTGCTTGATGTTATTGACCCAGACTTTGGCTGTCGCTAGGTGGTAATAGGCGAGAATGGATCGGTACTTGACAATCTGGATTTGGGGCGGGTGCGGTGTATTCAGGTCGGAGGCGAGCCAAACCAGTTTGATATCCGGGAAATTTCGTATGAGTTCTAAAGCGATATACTTGGGGTCATCGCCCAAGCCTTTCCCGTTGAAGTTTCGAAAAACTACCTTGTTTTGCAAAGGCAAATGCTGAAATAGCCAGATGAGAATGCAACGGATGATCTGCTTCATGGTTTTTCTTTGCGTTTTTTTAACCTATTCAAAATTAAATTTTTGCAGTAGTTGTAAGATTCAATTTTAAATGATTGAGAAACTCCGATATAGAAAGCCGTTGCTGTTAGGCATTGCACAATCAGGAGCGCATAAGGGTTTTGGATCAAAAACGAAATCGGGTAAACGACGGCGGTCATCCCGATCGATAAAAGCATGGCCGGTGCTAAATCTTGGATTTGCTCAAGACGGCTATAATTCAGAATTTTTCTGTTCGGAGTCATGTTGACCATGAGCGCATAGAACGAATAAATGGGCATGGTAATGACGATCGCCTTCACTCCGAAAGGAATGGCGGCAATCACTAAGAGCAAATAAACAGGTTTTTTGATGATTTCCAGTTTGAGGACGGCATCGCTTCGACCAATTGCTTTGAGGGCTTGTAAATTTGTGATGGAAATGCTTCCAAAAAGTTGGGAAAGACAGATCATTTGCAAATAGAATGCCGCAGGAATCCATTTGTCGGTAAGGAGAATTCGAATGAGGGGCTCCGCGACGATGGCGAGCGTGCACATGCAAAAATAGAGCAGGTATGAACTGGTTGAAACCGCCCGGCGCGTCATGGATTTGATTTTTTCGGCATTATCGCTGTGGTTGGCCATGGCGGGGAATAACACGGATCGCATGGTGGAATCCACGTTTTGCGCAATCAGCTGGGCTAAATGTTTTCCCCGATTAAAGAAGGCCAAGTCCGCGGGAGTATAGAATCGTCCAATAATCAGTTGGCGAAGCTCGTTGAAAATGGTTCCGATCAAATCGGCGCAGAGAATTTTCCAACCGAAATTGAGAAGTCCTTTGGCTCGTGTCCATGAAAACATTAACTTGGGACGCCACTGAATCGTGTAGTTGAGGATCAGCATGTTGAAGAACGTACTAGACAGCGCTTGGAAAACCAAAGCCCACACGCCGAATCCGTGATAGGCCATGAAGATGCCGATTCCTCCTGACACGAGTGAACTTCCCAATGCCGATACAAAAAACTTTTTGAACAGCATATGCCTGGATGCATAGGCGCTTTGAATCGAATTGAAAGCGTTCAGAAAGAGAATTAGCCCATAAACTCGGATGATTGGAGTGAGCTGTTCAATTCGGAAGAAAGAGGAAATTAACGGTGCGGTGAAATACGTAATGGCATAGAGAGCGCCCGAGAACAGAATGCTGCAATAGAGGATTGTGGAAAAATCCAGTTGGTCTGCATCCTTCTTTTGGATGAGCGCTGTTGCAAGGCCGCTGTTGATAAAAACATTTGCGAGTGTAATGAACAATTGGACCATGGCGACGGCGCCATAGTCTTCCGGCATCAAAAGTCGAGCAAGGATAACGGAGATGACAAATGAAACCATTTGCCCGGAAATTCTTTCAGAAAATTTCCAAAAGAATCCGTGAAAAATTTTTTTCCGTTCTTGGGGATCCATTGGGTACTCTAGATCAGTGCATTGTCGGAAGATGAATGTTCAACGGTTTGACAAGAGAAAACGCCCAAATGCTTTGCCCCATTGGGGTAAAACATGATGATTTTAGACGAACTTTGGTTCCCTGCGCTCATTTTGCGATATCCTAAACGAAATGACTGCGCAAAAATAGCTTTTTGTGGTCTGATCAAGAATTCCTTTGCCCTGTGAGAAGCTATTTTTAAAAGAAGAAACTGACTTGTGGAATTTTAAACAAAAAACAGATGAAAAAGTATAAACTCGGCTATACTCAAGGCACTTACGACATGTTCCATATTGGACATTTGAATCTTTTGCGCCATGCGAAAGAACTGTGCGAAAAGTTGATTGTCGGTGTGAATGCGGATTCTCTCGTTTTTCAGTATAAAAACAAGATTCCGGTGGTCCCAGAAAAGGACCGTGCAGAAATCATCAAGGAATTGCGCTGCGTGGACGAAGTCCGCATCTGCGATACTTTAAAAAAGACGGTGGTGTGGAACGATCTGCATTTTGATGCCATTTTTATCGGTGACGATTGGAAAGGCAATGACCGCTGGTTGCAGACGGAAAAAGATCTGGCTCCACTGGGAGCGGACGTTGTTTATTTGAAACACACGGAAGGGGTGAGTTCGACCCTTCTTCGGACGAAAGAAACGCACAAAGTCGAAGAATAACCTAGCCTAAAGATTTTCGTCCATCCAAAGGATGCGTTGAGCGATCCAACTTTTTAGAGAATCTACAGCATCGGTATAACTGTCAAAGCCTTGCGAAAATGGCCACTGGTCGTCTTGCTCTAAAACGGGCCAGCGTTTGTATTCGTTAGCGGCAACCTTTTTCATTCTGGGATAGATTGCGTCTATAGAATCGATGACGGATTCAAATGTGGAATGGTGCTCTTCCCAAAATTCACGGACTTTTTTTCGGTACTCTTTGCTTTGAAATAGGAATCTGTTCCAACCGTAGTTGCGCATGTACCAACCGTTCGAAGGAATCTTTTTGCGGAAATGGACTCCATATGTCAGGTCAAAATCCCACACGGGTCCCATTTTTAAAACGGAATCTTTTTGCCAGGTCAAGAAGGTGCTCCGACGGTTCCCGTCTTGGTTCTTTGCAAATTCCTGAATCAAAAAAAATCGGGCGAAATCGGTGACATCAATCCAGTTTTGGAGAAGCTCCCAATTCAAAACGGAATCGGTTTGGATAAAACTTTCGAAGGCGTTGATGTGATTTTTTAACAGGGAAACGGAATAGTCGTTTGGCTTTTTAGGAGAGTTTATCTGGTACAGATGATGGAATGAAGAATAAAAAAAGGCTTTGTCGGTTTCTGTGGTGGAACGTTCAAAGAGAAAGCTGGAATCGTTTTCGGGAATGTTGACCCTTGTCTTCCCGACTTTGACGGTTTCGGTCAGTTGGTAAAGCCCTTGATACTCTTGGTTTAGGTAGAGTTCCACAAAGCGGAGCTGTGGCGCGTATTCGTCTTTCAAATTTTCAGCTAATTTGTACGAAATATAATTGCGCAAAAAGCTTTTGTCGCAGTGGGTCGCAACTAACGCCCAATCGCGATTTTTGGGCATTCCATCAAAGGATTCTTTGTTCTCGAATTCCAAACGATACCCGTATTTTCCCATTTCGAAAGAGGAATTTCCTCGTCCGCGGATGGTCAAATTTTTGATTTCGCTTTCGGGAGAGTTTTCCCCGTAGATTTGCAAACGGGCAGGAACTTCGACTTCTTTGTTTCGGATGTCGCGGAAGTCTTCCGTTTCGATGACGAGCCTTGGCAAATCTGCGTAGGGATATTCCGAATCGTTCAGCGGCAAATAACTTGAGTCTTCATCTGGTTCATTCCAGACGCATTGAATCAAAAACAAGCTGCCAAGGAGCAGAATGATGTAACGAAATTTACCCATGGATCTTTTCTTTGAAAGAAATAATAAAAAAGATTTTTGGAAAGCTTGTTATATTTTTGACAAATGGTAAAGTTGCCTGCTAAAGTGAAGAAATTCGGGTGCGCGATCCTTTTTGCGTACGCATCTTCGTTTGCAACGGAAGTCGTGCGACCGGTGACGACTCCTCATACGTCTGTGACGCTTGGCGGTATCGTGGAACTTCGTGACGATGTTTACAGCGGAGATGCGCGACTTTCGACGGAACTCGCTTTTTGCAAATGCTTAAGCATTTATAGTGACATCGCTTACCGTTTTGCTTCGTACCAGTATGAAGTGGCAAATTTTGAACAACAACATGAAATCGTGGATTTGCGCGTAAACGGATTCAACGAATCCTATTTGGGAGTGAAAATTTTCCCCAGCGATTACGTGGGTGTAAGCGCAAACTTCCGTTTCGCTCCGGGAGAAGGAAGTCAAAAGGATCGTTTTCAGCGGGTTGCCGTTGAACCGATGGCGGTTTATCCATTTTCAAAGTATTTGCTTTTAGGCGCAGCTCTTGGATATTACACGTTCATTGAAAAGGACCATTATTTGCCGGGAGATGAAATCGGTGGACAAACTTCCTTTGTATGGAAACCTTTCTTCCGCTTAGAAAATCCGCGGGGCCTGCAAATTTCCTACGTGTTCCTGTTGCGTCACCGGGTAAATGAATCCAAAAACAAAAATCTTTTACCCCGCTATCAAAAAATGGACGATCTGTATTGGGGATTTCGCATGCGAGGGGAAATCGCTTATTTCTTTCAATCGTTGCCCTTTGGCTATGGCTTTGGTTACGAAATGAATCGAGGAACGCTCTTTGGATTTGAAACGGGCCATCGCATTGAATTTTTTGCCCGGTACGATTTTTAACTATTGAAAATTCACTTGTACAGGTCCGTTTTTACCGATCTGTTTTTTGCGCATGTAAAGCTTTCCTGTGGAGTCGTAATACAGCTGCTCGCCAAAAGGCTCGTCGTCCTTATAAAATAGGCTGTCTTTTAACATTCCATTCTCGTACCAGTTTCTCCAAAAACCGTTACGTTTTCCTTTAACAAAATTTCCTTCGCTTGCAAGCGTTCCGGATTTTTCGTAATACGCAAGGAGAACTTTTTTTTCGCCTTTGTCCCAAACTTCCACAAATTGGAGATTGTGACCCGGAAGTTTGTACCGAAGGGAATCGTGTACGACTCCTTCGACGAAAGTGGTTTCGGCGTTAAAACCATTAGAATCCAGTTCGCCGTAAGCGATGCCGTTTCCGTTTACAAAAAGGCTCGTCTTTTGAATCAATCCGTCTTTTCCATAATAGGTCCAAATGGAATCCCGGATCCCGTTTTTATAAAAACCTTCGCGGAACTTTTTGCCCGGCGCTCGGGATTCTTGATAAAAGCCGTTCCTTGCTCGGAAATAGGTAGCCTTGCCGTCGAGAGTTCCGTTCTTGTATTCGAGAATGGATTCTAGAGATCCGCCCGGGTAGTAAGCTTTGACGATTCCATCGAGAACGCCGAATCGGCATGTTTCTTCGCGTTCCATTTTTCCGCTTACGGAGTATGTTTCTCGAAAACCTTCGCTTGAATTTTTGAAACAGGAATTTTTTTCTTTGATGGGATTTCTTTCGCTAGAGACTCGGATGTTTCCCCGAAGAGGGTAGTATTCGATCCAAGTGCCGATAGGTTCGTTATCTCGGTAAGTGTGTTCCCAGGCGACAGTTCCGTCTTGAAAGAAACCTTTCCACAGACCTTGCCTTTTTCCGTTTTGATATTCCCCTTGAGATTGGACTTTGCCATTGGTGAACCATTCCGTCCAAGTGCCTTCACGTAAACCGTTTTCATAGGTTCCGGATTCCGCAAGGTCTCCGTGAGAAGTCCAACGTTTGAATTCTCCGTGGGGTTTCCCATTGACATAGGCGACTTGCGTTTTGCGGATTCCATTGTAATGGACCGTTTCGCGCACGTCACCTTCGCTGCAAGCAGAAAAAAGGGCCGTGCAGAGGGTAAAAAAGGCGAGTTTTTGAAGGTTGAACATATTTATAACTTAGAAAAAAGGTAATTTCGAAATCATGGTAGGGAATCGATTTCAATCTATCTCGGAAATTTTAAAAAGTCGCATCAATACGCCTTTGGTTTGGGGCGTGTTGCTTTTGACTCTTGCTTTGACCGTTCTCTTTTATTTTTCGCAAAAGCAGCAAGTTGAAATTTATAACCGCTACGTTGAAACCCTTTCCGATTACAAATTTTTTGAATCGCGCCTGATGCGCAAAATGGAGCAGATCCGCTTTAGTCCAGAACCGGATTCAACGCTTTTGATGTCTTCCTTGCGAGGCCTTCGCGAAACGGCTGTTTCACTGTATGCGGCTTCGGAAAGCGCCCGTAAAGTGGAATGGATGCCTCCGGAGCAGGATTTTTCCCTGTTTGAAACTTCGGTTTTAAGTTGGGTCGCTTCGGTGCGCCGCTATGCGCCTTTACGTTCAAAATGGCTTGAAGAATCCAAGGTCCTAGTGCAGGATTTAAACCGTTGGAATGTGACGGGAGCGATTCCCTTGGTGGAAGTTTTGGATTCTGCCCGTGTAGGTTTTGCGGTTTCCGTAGACGAATCCCTTTTAGGGAATGTTCCGAATTCTCTTGCCAAGCGTTACAGAGACCTTTTGGTGCGCAATGGAGAACTCGCTGCCATTTGGAATCGGATCGATAACGATGAGTCTTTGGTACGCTGCGAAAATCTGTTGCAAGCTTTTAAAATGCAGACGCTTAAAACGCGAGAAGTTAAATTCTGGATCCAGCAGGTGTTCTACCTGGTGTCGATCGTCCTGCTTTTATTCACTTTATTTTTTGTTATCCGTTCGAGGAAATAAATGTCTCGAAGCCTTCGAATCCTGTTGATCGCATTAGCCGCATTCTTTTGCTTTATGGCGTCGTACCTGTTTTTGCACACGTTGCCGTTTTACAAAAGTTTTTTTGGCGAAGAAGATCTTTTTTACGGAAAGATTTCGTCGGTGTCCATTCCGCGGGGCTGGTCTGGAACGGGCGTTCCGCTGTTTGACAAAACTTACTTTAGCTTAAACGAGGACCGGGCTGCGGTGTACATTCTTTCTTTGCCTGCGGAACAGAACGCTGAACTGGCAAATTGGATTTCTTTTTGGGCGGAAACCGGAGCTCCTGCTCCCATAGAAGTGCGGGGCGTGCGGGTTTCTCAAAAGGAATGGATCGTGACCGGTTTGCAGGGAAACGACGGCGCTTTGGACGCTTCCGAAATTCATGAATTCCATTTAAGATCGGTGTTGTGGTCGGCTTTTTTGAACCTTGTGTTCCTATACCTTTCGTTCCTTTCTTTGCGCCGTGCATTAAGGCGTAAAAAATGAAAATCTTTGCGTTCGCTCTTTGCTTTGTAACGCTTGCTTTTGCGGCAAGGCCTGCTCCATTTACGGCGGATTCTTTGCAGATTTCTGTAGGCCGTTTTACAAGTCCGTCGGCGGTTTGGCATCGGGGCGTTCCTAAGCATCCCCAGGTATATGTCTGGTTCCACGGTGGCATGCAAAGCTCCAAGTGTGCCAAAGGTTACGAAGCGGGCGGAATGTTCGTGCCGATTCTTGAAAAATCTTCCAAAGAAAACATCGTGGTCAGCGTATCGGCCTGCAAAGAAAATCACTGGCTTACCCAGTCTACATTAAAGGCGGTAGACGTCATGTTGGATTCCGTAGCGGCCCGCTTCCAGATTCCAGTGGATACGGTTTCTCTGGTGGGAATTTCGGACGGTGGACTGGGTATCGCAGGTTACACGCTTTACGGCAAACGGACTGTCAAGGCTCGCCTTCTCGTGAGCACGAACCTTTCGGCGGTCTCCGACGCCGATAACCTTTCGAAAACAATGAAGGTGCGGCAGGGCGCTTGGACGTTTTTACAGGGCGGCTCCGACCGCCTTTACCCGTCTAACCGAACCCTTCCGTGGATGGAACGGTTCTGCGCTGCTTTAGGATCTAAACAGTGCAAAATCCGTTACGATGAACGCGGCGAACATGACTGGTCCTGGTGGATAAGTAACCGTGAAAGCTGGATCCGCGACTTTGTCCCTTGACAAATACGGGGAATTTTTCAAAATTTGGTTCACACACTCGCGGGTGTGGCGGAATTGGTATACGCGCTAGATTCAGGTTCTAGTGTTCGCAAGGACATGAAGGTTCAAGTCCTTTCACCCGCATAAGTCTCGTCTTTAGGACGGGACTTTTTTTATGCGCCCAGCGTTTTACGAATTTTTGAATTCATTATATTATGGGCATGAAGGCTTTGTTTGGAATTCTCACCATCGCATTTTTGACTTTGATCTTTTCGGCATGCGGAGAAAGCGATTCGTTTTCTACATGCCAGGAGACCACCGTTGCGGGACTCCGTTCCCTTTCGGCGGAAACCGAAACGGCTTCGTTCTGCCGCACGATCTACGGAGAAGTTTCTTACCAGTTCACCGGACGGTGCGCTCGTAAAGGTTGCTTCTTTTTGTATGACGTGGACGAAAATGGCAACCGTGTGAAAGGGGACAGCATTTACTTGTCGGATACTTCTGCGTTCCCTAAAAAGTGGAAAGATCCGGATGCGCTCCATTTGACACGGGTGACGGGAGAATATTTTCCGAACAAGGATTACTCCTGCGAATCCTTGGCCGATCAAGAATGCCAAAGGGCTTTTTATGTCGAATCCGTTGAATAATTTGTACGAAATGCCGGACGAAGTTTTGGAAGGGGAACGGGTCTTTTTGCGATTTTTGGATGAAGAAGATTCGGAAGAACTTCTGTACCTGGTGAATTCGTCCCGCGAAGAATTGGGCACTTGGCTTCCTTGGGTAAAGAGTTTTAACAATATGGGAGACGCTTACAACGCAATTTCTGCGTACCGGATGCAGCGGGACATGGCGAACGGAGGCGCTTTTGGTATTCGGAGATTTGAAGACGGAGCGCTCCTTGGGGAAGTGATTTTACAGTGGATCGATTGGAAGAACCGTTCCGCATCCGTTGGGTATTTTTTAGGTTCCGAATTCTGGGGAGAAGGCTTTGCTACCGAAGCCATGAAGCTCGCTTTGGACTACGTTCGGGCGTTGGGAATTCACCGTGTGGAAATCTCTGCCGCTGTAGAAAATGAACGCAGCTGTAAATTGGCAAAAAGGCTTGGCTTTGAACAGGAAGGCGTGGCGAAAGACGCTGAATTCCTTCACGGAAAATGGCGAAATGTGGCCCGTTTTGCACAAATTATTCCAAATTAGAACATTTTCTCTCGGTTACAGGGGTATACATTAAACCCGGTGTTACCCTCGTTAATTACCGATAAACATCTATTTTATAAGCATGGAAAAAAGTGCAGAAAATAAAAATCCGTCCATGCCGGACGTTTTGCAGTACACGAACTACCGTGTATTTCTGCACGACTATTATGCGTTCAAAAAATCCACATCACCGGCATTCAGCTTGCGCTTTTTTGCCGCAAAGGCCGGGCTTTCGAGCCATGCCCATTTGAAGCTAGTGATGGACGGAAAGCGGAACATCACCAAAAATACGGTTGTCAAAATCATTCAGGGTTTGAATCTGCTGGATGAACGTGCAACCTATTTTGAAAACCTGGTGTTCTTTAACCAGGCGAAGACGGATAAAGAAAAGGCTTTTTACTACGGAAAGCTGGTCAAGTCAACTCCGGGTTCCCGTCTGCACAAGATGGACCGGGCCCAGTTCCGTATCTTTACGGAATGGTATCATTCCGTTATCCGTGAAATGGTGGAACTTCGGGGCTTTAATCCTGCTCCGGAATGGATTTCGAGACGCCTTGGCGGAACGATTACGCCGGCCCAGGCTGCGGAATCGTTGAAACTTTTGACTTCTCTCGGGTTGATTTCCAAAACGGCCAACGGCTACCGCCAGGCGCAGTCCCTGATTACTACCGACGACGAAGTGAACGATTTGCTTGTAAAGCAGTATCACGGGCAAATGCTTGACCTTGCCAAAACATCGATGGAAGATGTATCTGCGGATAAACGGGATATTTCGGCAGTCACATTTGCAATTCAGCGCAAAGATTTCCCTGCTTTAAAAAAACATTTACAACTAATGCGAAAAGAACTATTAGATTTCTCTAGTGAAGCGGGTTCCGGCGAGGATGTTGTTCAGGTAAACATCCAACTGTTCCCATTAACGCGAGGAATGTAATGCGGTTTGGTCGATTTTCAATTGGTGCGTTGTGCTTGTACGCCTTTTCGCTCTTGGCGTGTAATTCTTCGCCTGACCATGCGGGAATCGAAATCGGAAATCCGGAAATCCAGGCCCATTCTTTTTCGGCCCACTTTTTTGTGGACTACGGTTCTGGCGAAATGGCGGATTCGGTTCAGTTGGACGGTTTAAAACTTTCTCTTTCCAAACTTTCCGCTTATTCGAGCTATTACATCTACGTGAGTTTTGATGCCAAAGACGGGATGACCCTTTGGCCGGATGTGGCTTCGGATGCTCCGATGCAGATCGCTTTTACAAAAGATTCTTCTACGACTTTAGAAGACTGGATGCGGGCCTTCGGCGATATTTCCATTGATGATGAAGGTCTGTTGAAAGAAATCGGCGCCCATTTTGCACCAGTGGCATCGGCACCGCAGGTGACGGGATCGTTAAAAATGGGAGAAGAAGTCGTTCCCTTTGTATTTTCCCTTGCCGGGCTGGATTCCTTTGAACTGCGTTATGTGACAGATCGCTTAGATACGGCGGAAAACGGTGCGATTGCTTTGACGGTGCGTTTCTCGGTTCCGGAATGGACGCGTGGACTTTCCATGACGACGTCTGCTATCGACGGTGATACGGTTCGTTTTGATGCGTTGCACAATGCGCTTCTTTGGGATTCTTTGACGAACCGTTTTGTCAAAGCCTTTGCCGCTTCCCATTATGCAACGTATTATTCGAATGGCGTTTCGGAAGAAGAATATGCAGAAGATCTTCTTTTGCGTTATGATGTCATTGATTCCAATTGGGTTTCCAACGGAACTTTTGAAAATGGCGACGACTGGATTCTTGTGCGCCAGCTCGGAGGCTATGCAGACACTTCCATTGCAAACAATACGATTTCGGTGAACGTGACTTATCCGGGACCGTACAGCTATAGTGTGCAGTTGATCCACGAAGACATACCTCTGTTACAAGGTCGCAAATACAAGCTTGTCTTTACCGCATATGCGAAGGATTCTGCAAATGTGACAGTGCGCATCGGTTCTTACAGTACTTACGATACCGAAGCTTTCCAGAAGCATGTGACGATGGAACCGATTTGGAAGTCTTACGAATTCGAATACACGGCTCTAGTTGACGATCTTTTTGCCCGCTTGGAATTTAACCTCGGCAAAAATCAAACCTTGTATCAGTTCAAAGATGTGAAGATCTTCCGAATTGATTGATTGTTTTTTGCAATAAAAAAAGACCTCGGAATTATCCGAGGTCTTTTGCTTGTATGTATTCAAAACCGCCGGCTAGGCCGGCGGTCCCGTTTAGCCTTTTGGCGTTCCATCCTCGACATACAAGAAATCCCTTGGTAGTTTTGAAATGCGGTCTGTCAACTGCATGGAAAAGAACCAAAGGATTCAAATG
>JAGDBD010000101.1 GCA_017959225.1 Fibrobacter sp.
CGATCACCTTTATCGACCACGGCGTGCCCTTCGACCCGCTGGCGAGGCCGGATCCGGACACGACCCTTTCCGCCGCGGAGCGGCAGATCGGCGGCCTCGGGATTTTCATGGTGAAAAAGACGATGGACAAAATGGAATACAGCCGCGAAGGCGAAAAGAACATTTTGACAATCGAAAAGCAAGGCTAAACAATACATGCGAATCAGCAACACCTTTTACGGAAGAAAATTCCGGTCCATGCTGATGGTGTCGTCCTTTTCGATGGCGGCCGAAATCGCGGTGATGCTTATTTGCAAAGTCATTGCCGGTAACATGCTCGGGGAATCCGCCCTTGCCGCAGTGACGACCATGACTCCTCTGTTTACCTTTGTGCTTTTTGTGGGGGCGTGTATTGCAACGGGTACGGTGCTTTGCTTTGCAACGGCTGTCGGCGAAATGAAGCCGGACCGGGCGTCGGAGCATTTTGGACAAGGCTGTATCATGGCCTTCGCATCGGGCGTTGTTCTCTTTTTGGTCTGTTTACTGTTCCGGGATACTCTTTTTGCGCTCATCGGAATGCCTGAGTCCCTTTTGGAACTTGTGACGCCTTTTTACAACTGGCTTTTGGGCGTCGTGCTGATTTTGCCTTTTGGATATTTTATTTCGGAATTGGTGTATGCGGATGGCGACGAAAAGACTTCGTTTTTAGCATACGGCCTTTTGATTTTTTTTGAAATTCTCTTTTCCATTTTGCTTGTGCCGTCGATGGGCATTGCGGGTATTAGCGCGGGGCTTTTCTTTTCGATTCTGATTTTTTTGTTTGTGCTTTTTTTTCATTTTCGGCGCAAGCAGAATTCTTTGCATTTTCGATTCCATTTTAACGTAAAGGATATCGTTTCGGTTTTCCGCTTTAGTGTGGCTAGCAGCAGCGCTTATTTGTGCTTTTCCATTTTTACGTTCTTGCTAACGCAATTCTTTTTGCATTTCTGCGATACGAATTCATTGCCCGTGCTCGCCATGATTTTTGAAGTGATCGAACTGGGCGCTGTGTTCGGTGGAATCTGGCTTGCTGCGGAACCTTTGATAGCGGTTTACCGTGGGGAAGGAAACGGTGTCGGTGTGCAGAATGTGATGCGCCATGTCAACGGAGCGATTTTAAAGGAAGGCGTTGCCATGACGGTGCTTCTGATCGTTTTTGCGCCGTTCCTTGCAAAGCTTTTCCATATCCATTCCGAAAGCATTTTACCGGAAGCGATTTGGGCTGTGCGCATGGCGAGTATCGGGTGCATTGCGAAGGCGATCCTTCGGGTTTATGCGCCTTTTTACCAGCATCACCATCCCTTCTTTTCCATGTTCGTTTCTACCATGCGCGACCTTTTTATGCCGATTTTCTTTTGCGTGGTTCTTGGTGAAACGTACGGTTCGCGGGGCATTTGGGTGGGCCTTGCGATTGCGCCTTATGTGGCCCTTGCGATTTGCGTTGTCGCTTTTTTGCTGAACTACGGAAAAAAACGTTTTCCGTTGCTTTTGATTTCCGAAAAAAAGACGTGGCATTCGGAAAGTTGCGAAGTGAATCCGGAAAACATTTTGAATATGCGGGATAAAATCGAAGCCTACTTGATTTCGCACCGTGTGCCGCAGAACATCCGTTACAAGGTGATGATCCTTGTGGAAGAACTGGGAATGCTCGTGTACGATTCCAATGGAAATCGCAGGACTTACGCGGAATTCAGCGTGCGCATTTTGCAAAACAAGATCCTTTGCGTGATGAAGGATGACGGCCGTCTGTTGAATATGACGGACGTAGAACTCGCCGTTTCGAATTTGAGAACGTATTTTGTCACGAGCCTGATGGCGTATCAGCGGGAAAAGCTCTATATGCTGACGACAAGTTACAATCGTCACGTATTCCGCTTTGACATAGAAAATAGGGAAAACGCTGATTGCATTTCGTGAAAATATGATTAAATTAAAAAGGAAAAACGAATAAACATTACTTTTGCCAGTGAGGACACGATGAATATCAAAAAAAATCTTGAGGGTCAAACATTGCTGATCGCCGTTGAAGGTCGCTTGGATACGTTGACGGCTCCGGAATTGGACGGCGAAATTCAGGGAAAGCTGAACGACGTTACGGAACTCGTTTTTGATTTCCAAAATCTGGATTACATTTCGTCGGCAGGCCTCCGCATTCTGCTTTCCGCCCAGAAGATCATGAACAAGCAGGGTCGCATGGTGATCCGCGGAGCAAAACCGGAAGTCAAAGAAATTTTTGAAGTCACCGGTTTCAACGATATTTTGACTTTGGAATAAATCCTGTACAAAATTTTTTTTGCCGCTTTAATCCGCGACAAAAAAGTGTGTTACAGATAAATTAGCTTCAAAAAATGGCGAAATTTCGGAAAATTTCGCCATTTTTATATCCGGAAAACGCAAAATACCGTTCAAAAATGGAATGACATTTTTGTAACATCTCTACATTTGTGTTACATTCTTGTCGTTCGAAAATTTCCGAAACCCTTTACTCGAAGACTTGGAGCAAATAATTTTTTCTCCGTTGATTGCGGTCGCGATGGAGTGACTGCGATGATGAAGGAGACATATGAAGGCTCAAGGTCTATACAACCCGCAGAATGAACACGACGCGTGCGGTGTCGGTTTCGTCCTGAACATGAATGGCAAGAGAGAACATGGAATCGTCGCTAAGGGCGTTGATGTTCTCTGCAACCTTCTCCACAGAGGTGCTACGGGTGCAGACGTCAATACCGGTGACGGTGCCGGTTTGCTCGTCCAGATCCCGGACAACTTCTTTAAGAAATCTCTGAAGATGAAGCTTCCGGAACTTGGCCACTATGCGGTCGGAATGCTTTTCCTTCCTCAAAATGAAAAGAAGCGCAGCGACGTGATGGCGTTAATCGAAAAGATTGCGCAGGAAGAAGAATTCGAAGTTCTCGCTAGCCGCGATGTTCCGGTGAAGGCTTCGGCGGTGGGCGATTCCGCCCGTGCAGAAATGCCGTTTATCGCTCAGGTATTCCTTCAGTCAAAACAGGATTTGACGGGAGAATCTTTGGAACGGGCGCTCCTTGTGCTTCGCAAGCGTGCCGAACATGAATCGGGCCTTGAAGCGGACGGTGCTGACGGTTTTTACGTGGCAAGCCTTTCTGCCCGCACCATCGTTTACAAGGGCATGATGACCGGCCCGCAGGTTCCGGTGTTCTACCCGGATTTGAACGATGAAAATTTTGAAAGTGCCGTGGCGGTGGTGCATCAGCGCTATTCGACAAACACGTTCCCCAGCTGGCCGCTGGCTCAGCCGTTCCGCTATATGGCGCACAACGGTGAAATCAACACGATCCGCGGTAACCGCAACTGGATGTCCGCTCGTGAAAAGAATCTCGCGTCTCCGCTCTTTGGCGAAAAAATCAAAAAGATCATGCCGGTGCTCGAAAAGGGCTCGAGCGACTCGGGAAATTTGGACAACGTTCTTGAACTTTTGACTCTTGGCGGTCGTGAAGTGGGTCATTCGATGATGATGCTCATGCCGCAAGCTTGGGGTAAAAAGCACGCCATGGGACCGGATGTCCGCGGATTCTTTGAATATCACGCTGGAATTATGGAACCGTGGGATGGCCCTGCTGCTGTCGCGTTTACCGATGGCGAATGGGTGGGCGCAACCCTCGATAGAAACGGTCTTCGTCCGGCTCGTTACACGATTTTGAAAAACAACTTTATGGTGTTTGCGTCGGAAGCGGGCGTTTTGGATATCGCTCCAGAAGATGTGGCCGAAAAGGGTTCTCTCCGTCCGGGTCAAATGCTTTTGATCAACTTGAATACGGGTCGTTTTTACAAGGATAAGGCCATCAAGACTCGCTTTGCCCACAAGGAACCGTACCGCCGTTGGGTCAAGGAAAACCATATCGACATTCACGGCTTCTTTAACGCGGTCGGCGAAGTGGCTGTAAATGAAGATACTCTTTTAAAGCGTCAAAAACTGTTTGGATATTCCCGCGAAGATACGGATTTCATTTTGAATTCCATGGCTTCGAATGGCGTAGAACCTATCGGTTCTATGGGATCGGACCAGCCTCTTGCCGTGCTTTCCGAAAAGCCTCAGCTTCTTTACTGGTATTTTAAGCAGCTCTTTGCACAGGTAACGAATCCGCCTATCGATCCGATCCGTGAAGAACTCGTGATGAGCCTTATGACGTATCTCGGCATTCATGACAACGTCCTTGCCGAAGAACCTTCCCAGGCTCGCTTGGTCAAGTTCCGTTATCCGGTGCTTTCGAATGAAGATCTTGGACGCCTTCGCACGCTTTCCCAGGAAGACTTTAAATGCGCAACCGTGCAGATGGGATTCCCCGTTCTTTCCGATTCCCTTTCGGCAGGAAAACTGCTTGAACAGGCTTTGAACGACCTTTGCAAAAAGGTGGAAGCCGAAGTCCGTGACGGTAACAAGATCATCATTTTGAGCGATAAGGATCTCCCGGATGAACTCGCTCCGATTCCTGCAATTCTTGCGGTTTCAGCGGTGAACCAGCATCTTTCCCGCGTGGGAATCCGTACGAGCTGCGGTTTGATTCTTGAAACGGGTGAAGCTCGCGAAGTGATGCACGTGGCAAGCCTTCTCGGTTTCGGTGCAACGGCCATCAATCCTTACTTGGCGTTTGAATCCATTGCCCACATGTCCCGTGCGCAGGAACTCGACAAACAGGTCGGTGTGACGGAAGCGATCGAACATTATATCGACGCGATGAATAAGGGCTTGAAGAAGATCATGAGCCGTATGGGTATTTCGACCCTTCGCAGTTACCGCAACGCTCAGGTCTTTGAAATCGTCGGTATTTCGAAGGAAGTCGTCGATAAATATTTCACAGGCGCTGCAAGCCGCGTCGGCGGTATTGGCATCGAAGAAATTGCAAAGGAAGTGCTGATGCGTTGGCGTGCTGCAATCGAAAGCCACAGCCCGATTCTTCCGTCGGGTGGTGAATATCGCTTGCGCAAAGACGGTGAACGCCATCTCTGGACTCCGGAAGCGATTTCGGATTTGCAGATTGCTGTCCGTACCGCAAACCAAAAGCGTTACGATTCGTATGCGGAACGCATTAACGATCAGACAAAGCACCAGAGCACTCTTCGCGGCCTCTTTACGTTCAAAAAGACGGACGCTATCCCGTTAGACGACGTGGAACCGGCTTCGGAAATCATGAAGAGATTTGTAACGGGCGCTATGAGCTACGGTGCAATTTCTAACGAAGCTCACGAATCCATTGCCATTGCCATGAACCGTATTGGCGCACGCAGCAATAGCGGTGAAGGTGGTGAAGATCCGGCGCGTTACATTCCGCTGCCGAATGGAGATTCCCTTTCGAGCGCAACCAAACAGGTGGCAAGCGGACGTTTTGGCGTCACAGATGAATATTTGGTGAATGCGACGGAATTGCAGATCAAGATTGCTCAGGGTGCAAAGCCGGGTGAAGGCGGTCAATTACCGGGTCACAAGGTTAGCGAACAGATTGCCCGTGTGCGTCATTCGACTCCGGGCGTTACGCTGATCAGCCCGCCGCCGCATCACGACATTTATTCGATCGAAGATATTGCCCAGTTGATTTACGACCTCCGCAATGCAAACGATCAGGCTCGCATTTCTGTGAAGCTCGTATCGGAAGTGGGCGTGGGAACTGTGGCCGCTGGCGTTGCTAAGGCTCGTGCCGATATGATTTTGATTTCCGGTTACGATGGCGGTACGGGAGCTTCTCCGGTGTCGTCCGTGAAGCACGTCGGCGTCCCTTGGGAACTCGGTCTTTCGGAAGCTCAGACGACGCTCGTGCTGAACAAGCTCCGTAGCCGTGTACGCCTTCAGGTAGACGGTCAAATGAAAACGGGTCGTGACGTGGTGATCGGAGCCCTTCTTGGTGCAGAAGAATTTGGCTTTGCAACGTCGATTCTCGTGGTGCTCGGCTGCGTGATGATGCGTCATTGCCATTCGAATACTTGCCCGGTGGGCGTTGCCACGCAGGATCCGGAACTTCGCAAGCGTTTCAAGGGTGCTCCGGAACACATTATCCAGTACCTGACCTTTGTCGCAGAAGAAGTACGTCATTACATGGCTCAGTTCGGCTTCCGTACTTTTGACGAAATGGTCGGACGTAGCGATCTCTTGGAAATGAATAAGGCAATCGACTTCTGGAAAGCTCAAGGCTTGGACTATTCTGGAATCCTTTACCGCGCATCGACATCTCCGGACGAAATCCGCTGCACGACAAAGCAGGAATCGGGCCTTGAAGGCGCTTACGATTACGAAATTTTGAAGACAGTCGAAAGCTCCATCGAAACGAAGAAGCCTGTGACTTTGGACCTTCCGATTCGCAATACGAACCGTACTTTCGGCACGATCATTTCGAGCCGTATCGCAAAGAAGTACGGTTACGCAGGACTTCCGAACGATACGATTACCCTTCACATTCACGGATCTGCCGGTCAGAGCCTTGGCGCTTTTGCCGCCCACGGTCTCACGATCGATTTGGAAGGTGAAGCGAACGATTACATCGGCAAGAGCCTTTCCGGTGCAAAGATCATTGTGCGTCCGCCGAAGGGAAGCACCTTTGCTCCAGAAGATAACGTGATCGGTGGAAACGTTCTTTTGTACGGCGCAACGTCCGGTGAAATGTATGTGAACGGTCGCGTTGGTGAACGTTTCGCCATTCGTAACAGCGGTGCTTTTGCAGTCGTCGAAGGCGTAGGCGATCACGGTTGCGAATATATGACCGGTGGACGTGTGGTGGTACTCGGACCGACGGGTATCAACTTCGGTGCCGGTATGAGCGGCGGTATCGCTTACGTATACGATGAAGAAGGCCGCTTTGACAGCCTTTGCAACACCGATATGATCGATCTGGATCCGCTGAACGAAGAAGATGAAGCGGAACTCAAGCAGCTGATCGAAAATCATGCAAAGTATACCGGAAGCCCGAAGGCCAAGAGAATTCTTGCCAACTGGGATCGTGAACGGGAATTCTTTGTGAAGGTGTTCCCGATGGAATATCGCCGTGCATTGAACAACATGAAAAATCAGAACCGCGGATAAGGAGATTCATCATGACGACTTTAGCAAAACCGTTTCTTTCGATTCCGCGTCGTGATGCGGAAGAACGTCCTGTAGAAGAACGTATTCACGATTACAAGAAAACCGCCAAGGAAATGACCAAGGAACAGGTCATGGAACAGGCGCTCCGCTGCATGAATTGTGGCGTTCCTTTCTGTCACAATTACGGATGTCCGCTGACAAACGTGATTCCGGAAATCAACCACGCTGTAAGTTGCGGACAGTGGCACAAAGCCTTGGACCTTTTGCTCGATACGAGTCCCTTCCCGGAATTTACGGGCATTGTCTGCCCTGCGCTTTGCGAAGGCTCTTGTGTAAATGGTCAAGACGGTGACGCTGTAACAAACCGCGAAATCGAACACCGCGTTATCGAAACCGGTTACGAAAACGGCTGGGTACGTCCGAACGTTCCTCTGGTTCGCACGGATAAGCGTGTTGCAGTCATCGGATCGGGTCCTTCGGGCCTTGCTTGTGCGGAATACTTGAACCGTGCCGGCATTAATGTAACCGTGTACGAAGCTGCGGAACATGTGGGCGGATTCATGCGTTACGGCATTCCGGACTTCCGTCTTCCGAAATCGGTAATCGAACGCCGCGTGGAGCTGATGAAGCTTGCCGGAATCCAGTTCGAAAATAACGTTCGCATTGGCAAGGACATTTCCCCGGAATACCTTTTGCGCGGAAACGATGCCATCGTTCTTTGCTGCGGTTCTCGCGCTCCCCGCGATTTGAAGGTTCCGGGCCGGGAACTTTCGGGAATCCATTTTGCTGTAGATTATTTGACTCAGCAGAATCGCATCAACGGTGGTGAAATCTTTGATTTCGACGAAACCAAGAATGCAAAGGGCAAGCACGTTGTGGTCGTCGGCGGTGGCGATACTGGTGCGAACTGTATCGGTACGGCAATTCGCCAGGGCGCTCTCGATGTGATGCAGATCGAAATTATGCCGAATGCTCCGGTCAAGCGCGCTCCGAACAATCCGTGGCCCGAATGGCCGCGCATTTTCAAGGAGACTCCGGCTCATCAGGAAGGTTGCGGTCGTAAGTGGAATATCAACACCCTCGAAGCCATCGGTGAAAATGGAAAAGTCAAGGCGCTGCGTTGCACCGAAATCGAATGGCTGCGTGGTGAAGACGGTCGCATGTACAACGTTCCCAAAAAAGATGGCGAATTTGTACTTCAAGCAGACCTGGTTTTGCTCGCCATGGGCTTCACCGGTCACGCGATTCCGGAAATCGTAAGTACTTTTAACCTCAGAACAGACGAACGAGGACGTATTTTCCGAGATTCGACCGGAATGACATCGGAAAAAGGTGTGTATATTGCAGGAGACTGCGCAACGGGACAATCCCTCGTTGTACGCGCCATCACCGATGGCAAGCGTGTAGCGAACGGTATCATCAGAACGCTTTTAGGTTAAGCGAGGTCACATGGCAACAAAGGACGATCAAAAGATAAAGGAACTGGAATTACTTTATCGAGTAGGCCAGATCCTTGACGAAAGCATGGACATGCGGAATGTCCTGCGTCCGGTAATGAACACCCTCGGCGAATACATGGGATTCAAACATGCGACGGTTACTCTTTACAACCGTCAAACGGGTGAAATCTCCATTGAACTCGCCACGGGACTTTCTCCGCTGCAGGCGAAGAAGGGCCGTTACAAAGTGGGTGAAGGCATTACGGGAAAAGTCGTGGAAACGGGGAAGCCGATTGTGGTTCCTGACGTTACCAAAGACCCTCGATTCCTAGACCGCACCGGTCGTGGAAAATCCGCTGAAAAGGGATTCATCTGCGTTCCGATTTCCATCGAAAAAGAAGTCGTTGGAGCCCTGAGCGTCGATGAGTTCAATCCGACCACCGATCAGTTAGACGATGACTTACGACTTCTCGAAATCATTGCCATGATGATCGCATCGGCTGTGAAACTGCGCCGCCAGGCGGAAGAAGAAACGGAAATTCTTCAAGCGGAAAACGAAAGACTCCGCTCGGAATTGAAAGACCGTTTTCGTCCGTCGAATATCGTCGGAAACTCCCGTGAAATGCAAGTGGTGTACGATCAGATCGGCCGAGTGGCCAAAAGCCCTTCGACGGTTTTGATCCTTGGAGAAACTGGAACCGGTAAGGAACTTGTCGCCCAGGCCATCCACTACAATTCCGATCGTGCCAACGGTCCCTTTGTGCGAGTGCACTGTGCAGCGCTTCCCGAAAACATTATCGAAAGTGAACTTTTCGGTCATGAAAAAGGAGCGTTTACCGGTGCAATTGCAGAACACAAAGGACGTTTTGAAATGGCAGATGGTGGAACGATCTTCCTCGATGAAATCGGAGAAATTTCTGCCGCACTCCAGATCAAGCTTCTCCGCGTTCTGCAAGAGCATGAATTTGAACGGGTCGGCGGCAATAAAACGATCCGGGTGAATATTCGTGTCGTTGCTGCAACAAACAAGGATCTGCAGCAGATGGTCCGTGAAGGAAAGTTCCGTGAAGACCTTTACTACCGTCTGCACATCTTCCCAATTTACGTTCCGCCTCTGCGCAAGCGTAAAAGCGACATCGTGCTCCTTGCGGATCACTTCCTTGAACGCTACAACAAAATGCTCGGCAAGGACATTCGCCGTCTTTCTACGGGAACGATCGACATGCTCATGAGTTATCATTGGGCAGGAAACGTTCGTGAACTGGAAAACTGCATTGAACGAGCTGTTCTTGTTGCCGAAGGAAATGTGATTTATCCCCATCACTTGCCGTCAACGCTACAGACTGCGGAATCGACAGGTGCTCCGGTCCGCGGAGATTTAAAAAGCATGGTGGAAACTTACGAACGCGATATTATCTGTGACGCGCTTAAAAGTGCAAAGGGTAAAGTCGCACCTGCGGCAAGAGCCTTGGCAACAACCCAACGCATTCTTGGTTACAAAATCAAAATGCTGGGCATTAACCCCAAACGCTTTGCCTAGTATAGCTCACGAACACCGCTGAAACTCTTATCTTCCTTAAGTGCAAAAATAAAGACCTCGCGAAAGCGAGGTCTTTTGCGATTCGTCAGAAATTTCGATTACTGCTTGACTGTATCGGCAACAGCCTGGGCAGGAATTGGCGCTGCAACGGAATCTGTCGGCGCTTGAGCCTGGACATTTGAAGAATCTGCAGCAGGAACTGTTTCTGCCGCAGTCGCTTCTACCGGAGCTACCTCTGGATTTTCTGCAGGTGCTGCAACTTTTTCTTCTACCGGTGCTTCAGCTTTGGGAGCAACTTCCGGCTGTGTGGAAACAGTGTCTTTAATCGGATCTGTAAAAGAGGATTTTGGACTTACAGATGTTTCCACGCCTTCATAAGTCACCCCGATTCCCCAGTAAGAACATTCCGTCTTGTCGTTCTTTTCCACTTCAGAAAAGCGCACGTCAAGAATGTTTTGAATGTCTGGATTGCGTTCCGACATAATCTGGAAGAACGTGGTGACGTCGCAATTCTTGTTTTGAGTTTCGGTACGGAGCATCAGCGGGCGTGCCGTTTTGACTTTCAACTGCTCCGCTTGCGGAAACGGTGCAAGTTCAGAACCTTTCTGTTCAGCAAGGGGCGCTGCACATCCAAGGAAGACGAGCGAAGATGCGATGATTGTGGAGATGCAAAGTTTCTTCATGATGATTTCCTCGAATTAAAAGAGATAAGTCGCGCCCAGCGAAATAACGAGTGGACGATAAGTCAAACCTTTCCATTGGCCGATGATATCATTATCGGCGTAGTCCGTGACGGCTGCATATACGCGGGCGTCAATGACAAAGTGGTTAAATGCGTAACCCAGTTCAGCAATCCCGCCAAATTCCGGATTTGTGGAATTGAATTCTTTGCTAAACCCGTAAGAGGTTGATTTGTTTTTGGAATAGACGACCGGGGAAAGCTGAGCGCCTGCGCCCACGAAAATTCCGTCATACACATAAACGCGTGCAACCACCGGAATTTGAATCAAGTATTCCTGGAACGACAGGGAATAATCATCCCGTTTGTATTTGTGGTAGCGGTAACCGAAAGAAATCGTCGGGTCGATTTCGAACAAACGATTGATCCGAAAGCGAAAGAAAGGACCGACGTCGATGGCAGATCCCGGATGCTTTTGACCCACATATTCCGCTTGTTCTCCGGTGAACGAGAAAAATCCGCCGGAAAGGCGAATGCCCGCTGTAAACCATCGGGGAAAAGACGGTGCGGCAGCCACATTCGACTCAATGGAAACCACGGTTTCGTTTGCTTCGCGGTTCACCGGAACTTCTCGGGAACCTTCTGCAAGGATAGTCGAAGCGCAGGTAAGCAGGCTCGCTGCAAAAAGGAAAATTTTCATATTCATATTTGGAAAAATAATATAAACGTAAAGCTTCGGAACAAAAAATCAAAAAAGAGCTGTTTGCAAATGTTTCCACGAAATTTGTTTTGCCTCGTGAATTTTATCACCGGGAAGAATATGCCCAATAAGCAGCGGGGAATTCGGATCGTGCTTTCGAATATTTTCTTCAAAGGCTTCCTGCCGGCTGGTGGCGTAACAATATCTGCAAAGATGTCCGCAACTGTCGTATGCTCCGATGTCGTTTCCTCCGATACAAGCGCACGATTCTCTTAAAAATTTCCCTTTGGGAAATTTCAACGGCATTCCCATGGCCTGTTCAATCGTTTCCGGCGCCATGCAACCGCTAATGTCCACGCCGTAAGGCGCCAAATGGGTTCCCTCCGCACAACTTTGAATGCGAATTCCTAACCGTTTTCCGATTCGAACAAATTCTTTGGCCAAGCGAATTTGATCTTCCAAAGAAACACTCCTCGCTTCAGGAAAGTTCCGCAGCACTTTCGCATAAAGGTCGATAAAACTGATGACACAGACGCGGGTGTATCCCGCCAGTTCCGATGCCATCGTTTCAAAATCCGCAATATGCCTTTCGACCGTGTATTTTTCCGAAATGAAAATGGGATCGTATCGCCAAGAAACCCGACAAATCCCTACCCGTTTAGAAAGTTCCTTGAAGGATTTCATCACGGTGAATTTATCCGGAACATGAGGCTCAATATCCCGTCCGTAAGGCGTAATCGTCACAAACCAGAATTGTCCATAAGGCTCTAAAAGATCCAAATGGGGGAGCATGGGCGCAGGATTTTTACTGCAAAAGCCTATCAGGTCCACAACGTGCGGCGAAATCAAATATTTCGTCACGAGCTGCGGATTGTATGGACTTCGTACCAGCACAAAGCCTTCCGTCAAACGGTTCACGAACCATTTCGAAAAGAACGCCGGAATGTCCGTGCGCATGCCTGTTTGCAAAATCATGGCTTATGAAAGCTCTTGTTTGTAACGCAAATAATCGTCTTCGCCAAAAACGTTAAAAATCACCTTTGTATCGAGAGCTTTATTTTCTTTAACGGTGCGGATTGCGATTTTACAAGCTTCGTCTTTTGGAAACCCGAATGCTCCCGTGGAAATGCAGCAGAAGGCAATGCTTTTGCAACCGTTTTCTTCAGCGACGCGTAAACAGTTTCGGTAACAGGTTGCAAGCTGGGCCTTTTGCGACGGCAAAAGAATTCCGCTTACAATGGGACCTGTGGTGTGTAGTACAAATTGGGAAGGAAGATTGTAACCCGGTGTGATTTGTGCGTCGCCGGTTTCTTCTTCATGTCCCATCTTTTGAATGACGCGAAAACATGTGTTTCGAAGTTCGATTCCTGCAAAAGTGTGAATGCAGTTGTCGATACAAATGTGACAAGGAGAAAAACAGCCAAGCATCTGAGAATTGGCGGCGTTCACAATGGCGTCGCATGCGATTCTTGTAATGTCTCCACGCCATAAATAAAGACCGTTTCCGAAATTTTCCATGTCCACAAGAGAAACCGTTCCTCGTTTCAGCAGATTTTCTTGCAAATAGGCGTCTTGAACTTCCAAAAATCCGTCTGGAGCTTTTTTGGGCGGTCGAACATTGACCAAGGAACGGTAAACTTGAAAAAGTTCCGCTTCTGTGTTGGGAAGTTTTTGCAGAAGTGGATTTTTATATTCGGACAAAAGAAGCTGGATCAAAAATTTCAGACGTTCAAGCTGGGTCATGTTTTTAAGATACAAAAAACGCCCACTTCTCTTCAAAGCCTTTGCAGTTCTTTCCAAACGATTTATATATTACAGCCAAAAGCTAAAACAATGAAGATTTTCCTTTTTTAATGGGTTTTGCGACAAAGATCTCGAAATCAAAAATTTTCTACATTAGAATGGATATCTTCCAAAGGATTTAAGAACTATGCAATTTCCTCCTGTAAAAGACCAATTGGACATTTTGCTCCGCGGCGTTGCGGAAATCATCCCTGCCGACGAACTCGAACAGAAGCTCCAAAAGTCTTATGAAACGGGAACTCCTCTTCGCATTAAGCTGGGTGTGGACCCTACCGCTCCGGATGTGCATCTCGGTCATACGGTCGTTATGCGCAAGCTTCGCCAGTTTCAGGATCTCGGTCACACGGTGGTTTTGATCGTCGGTGACTATACCGCTCAGATCGGTGACCCGTCTGGCCGCAACAAGGCCCGTCCGCGCCTTTCCCACGAACAGGTTCTTGAAAATGCCAAGGAATATCAGCAGCAGTTCTTCCGCGTCGTCCGTGAAGACCGCGTCGAAATCCATTACAACGGTGAATGGTTCTCCAAACTCCCATTCTCCAAGGTAACGGAACTCATGGGCCAGTTTACGGTAGCCCAGATGCTCGAACGCGAAGATTTCCACAACCGCTATGCGTCCAACAGCCCGATCAGCCTGCACGAATTCATGTACCCGATGATGCAGGGCTACGATTCCGTCGCCATCCAGAGTGACGTTGAACTCGGCGGTACGGACCAAAAGTTTAACGTTTGCCGTGGCCGCGATCTTCAGATGTACGAAAAAATGCCGCTTCAGATCGGCATGTTCATGCCGATTCTTCTCGGAACGGACGGCAAGGCGAAGATGAGCAAGAGCCTTGGCAATTACGTGGGCGTCAGCGAACCGGCAGACGTCATGTACCACAAGATCTATAACCTGGCCGATTCCATCGTCGAAAACTGGTATGAACTTCTCACCGACGTTCCAATGGAAGAAGTCAAAAAGATGATGGCGGATGTGGCTTCCGGGGCTCTCAATCCGAACGTAGTCAAGGACCGTCTGGCAAAAGATATCGTTGCCCAGTATTACGGCAAGGAAGCTGCCGATGCAGCAGCAGCAAAGGAAAAGGAAATCCACAGCGGAAACGCAATTCCTTCCGATGCCAAAGAATGCAAAGTGGATGCCGGCGATTACAAAGCGTTAGACCTTCTCGTCGCCATCAAGGCTTTTGCTTCCAAGGGTGAAGCTCGCCGCATGGTGCAGAACGGCGGTGTCAAAATCGCAGGCGAAAAACTTTCCGATGCAATGGCAGAAATCAAGCTTTCCGGTGACGACAAGCTTCTTGTCCAGGTCGGCAAGCGCAACTTCTTCAAGGTTAATTTCTAATGCCACATGATACCCTGATACTCGGACTTAATCCGACTTGGCAACGTTTATTTCTCCTGGACGAATTCAAGCCCGGGGAAGTAAATCGCCTTTCCAAAGTCGAAGAATTTGCTTCGGGCAAGGGTATCAACTGCGCCCGCATCCTCCGCATGCTCGGCGGGGATTTCATCCTCGCCCATTTCCTCGGTGGCGATCGCAGCGTTTCTATCTGCGATGAAGTCGCAGCTGCAGGAATCAGCCAGCTCCCGATTTGGATTGGAGCGGCAACGCGCATGTGCACAACGATCGTTGCCAAAGGCGACACCACGGAACTGATAGAACCTTCCCCTAAAATTACCGAATCCGAAAACAAAGATTTTTTGCAGACGATCGGTGAAGTATGGGGTGATGTTTTGAACGTGGCTCTCTGCGGATCTTCGCCGGCGGGCTTCCAAATGGAAAACCTGACCAAGCTGGATCTAAACGGCAAGCGCCTTTTTGTGGACGCCGTAGAAGGAATCGACGGTTGGCTAGAACACGGCGTTGAACTTTTGAAAATCAACTTGGACGAATACTGCAAGCTTTTACAGCGTTACGGTATTCCGCAGATTACGTCCAGTCCGCAGTTCTGGAAAATGACCGCATCGACTCTTCTCGAACGGCTTCCGATTCGCAATTTGGTAGTCACGGACGAAGATTCTCCCATCCACGCGTTCTATCACGAAGAAGGCAAGTTCATGGGAATTTCCCTTGAACCGCCTCAGGTCAAGGTGGTGAACGATATCGGTGCTGGCGACGCTTTCCTCGCCGGTTGGCTTGCTGCGGACTTCCTCGGACTTTCCGTTGCAGAACGCCTGGCTAAAGCTTGTGCTGTGGCATCGGCTCGTTGTGAAGTGGATCGCCCGTGGAATGTGGACTTGGGGCGCATCTCCGCTTTTGAATCGGAACTTTTGCCACAAGTCGAAAGCTTCTTGGACTAGTCCATGGGAAAGCAAAAAACGCTGATCGCCGTTCCTTCTCCACAGGAATGGAAAATCTTTTTTCCGAAAGTCCCGTACGGTCAAACGTTAAAAAGCCCCTATGCGTTGAATGCTTTATTTGACGCAGCTTGTGTGGGAATCGGCATCGTGAATTTTGCAACAAACCTTACAACGTTAATTTGTTCTAAAACCTATTCCCGTGTGATTATCGCCGGGGTCGCGGGAGCTTTACCGCATAGCCGCTTAGAAACGGGGGATCTCGTCCGCGTCGATGAAGAATGTGTCGGAGATGTGGGGTACTGGAATCATAACGAGTTCCGTTTTTTTTTCAAAAAGCCTCAGGTTTTCCAAGGGACCTCTGCAAAACTTGCCCCGCCGTCCATCGCCGCACTTCCCGGAGTGCGTGGCGTTTCCGTGAACACGCTTACCGCAAGCAAGCAGGCTCTCGAATTCCGAGCGAAATTTTTTAAAGCCCAAGTGGAAGCCATGGAAGGTGTTGCCGCATTCTCCATCGCGCAAACGTTAGGAGTTCAAATTTTTGAAGTCCGCGCCATCAGCAATTTTACTGGCGACATGGACAAAAACCGTTGGAATTTAAAGCAGTCCCTTAGGACACTGCAAAATCAAGTTCTAGTTCCCATGTGGGAGAGCGCAAAATGATTTCGCTTCGTTTAGGAATTTCTACCTGCCCAAACGACACTTTTATTTATGAAGCCCTCGTCCGCGGCTTAAAAAACTCTGAATTTCAGTGGAACGTGACCTTTGCCGATGTTCAAACCTTGAACGAAATGGTCCTTGCCGGGGAATTGGATGTGGCAAAAGTCAGCTGTGGCGTTCTTCCGCTTGTGCAAAATAAGTATCAGCTGCTTTCGTGTGGCGGCGCCATGGGTTATGGCTGCGGACCGCTCCTTTTGTCGGCGCAAAGCCCCGCGAAATTCGATCCTTCCAAGGAAACGGTCCTTCCGGGCAAAAATACGACAGCATCGCTGCTTTTCCGCTTTTGGTATGCTAAAACGCAAGGTGTAGAACCTCCCAAGGTTTCTTACGCCTTCTTCAATGAAGTTTACGACGGCCTTTTACTCGGCAAAAACGCTCAGGGTGTCGTCATCCACGAAAAACGCTTTACTTGGGAACGGGATCATCTGGGGCTTCTCACGGATTTAGGCGCTTTTTGGGAAGCCGAAACGGAGTCTCCGATACCTCTCGGCTGTTCCGTTGCCAAAAAAACGCTGGGAAGCTCCGTCATCCAGTCTGTGGAAGCGGAAATCCGTCAAAGCCTGGACATGGCCCATGCCCGGACAGAACCTGTAACGGATTTCATCCGTGAAAAGGCACAGATTCCGGACGATTCCGTCATCCTAAAGCACATTCGCATGTTCGTCACCGATTTTACCCGTGACATGGGAGAACCTGGGCGAAAGGCGCTCCGAATTCTTGCGGAACACGTTTCTTTGTAAAAAAAGAAACACAATTGCAGGGAATCCTCCCTCTTTTCGCCTATTGTAAAAATTATTTTTACCGGATGGCGGAATTTTGACCAAAACTTTATTTATTTTCCCAAAGAATCTTTATTCAAGGGAGTTTCTTATGGAATTGGTTCAGCAATTGGAACAGGAGCTCGAAGCTTTCAAGCGCGAGTACGAAAAGTTCGAAAAAGGCAACAAATCGGCGGGAACCCGCGCACGCAAAGTCCTCCAGGACATTAAGCGTACATGCCAAGATCTTCGCGTCTCGATTCAGGGCGTAAAGAAAGAAAGCGAAGGTAAGAAACCTGAAGAAGAAGGTGACGCATCCTAATATCCGGAATTCCGGCGTGGATTCGCCCTTTAAAACCCGCTTTTTTTCAAAGATTTATCATTAAAAGTGTTTGACTAAAGCTCTTTTTGAAGGTATATTCCACGTTGTGATTTGGTACACAGGGTGTGGTTCCCCTGTCCCATATCCCATGGATGTGAAGAATTTATGTTTCATGATTGGAGAAATCTAGCAGTATGACCCTAAAGAAAGTATTCGTAGTTCTTGCTGGGGCTATGCTCTTTTCGGGATACGCTTCGGCAAAGGCGATCAATGTGCCGGGCGATTACGAGAAGATTGCAGACGCACTCGGTAACGCTGACGCTGGCGATACGATTTTCGTTAAGCGCGGAACCTACAATGAAAACATTACCCTCGTCATGGGTGTTGTTCTGAAGGGTGAAGACCCTCTCTCGACAATCATTGACGGTGGCCGTCGCGGTCCGACCGTGATGGGTACCTCGGGCGCTGAAATGTCCCATTTCACCATCCGTAACGGTATGGAAGGCATCCTTTGCGAAAACGCAGCTCCTTACATTCACCACTGCTACGTGATGGATAACAAGGCTACCGGTATCGCAGCCTTCATCTCCCTCCCGAATCTTCGCAACAACGTTGTCTACGGCAACCGCTGGTCTGGCATTCTCGCATGGGGCGCTAAGTCTCTCGATGCCTACGTGGAACAGAACGTGGTTCTCCGCAACGGTTACTCGGGTCTCGCTCTGAAGGGCCCGTCCAACATCATCGCCCGTAACAACATCTTCATGGAAAACCACTACTACGGTGTGTTTGCTGACCCGGCCGCCGGTCAGACGAAGATCGAATACAACAACATTTACAAGAACTACTATCCGTTCAACCGTTTCATCAAGGTGAACCGCACGAACGTTTCTTTGGATCCGAAGTTCATCAACCCGTCTCTCGGCGAACCGAACTTCTACTGCAACTCCAAGTCTCCGATGCTCAAGCGTGGTAAGGGCAAGCTCGACATCGGCCTTCTCGCTCACGACGTCGTTCCTGAAAAGGAAGAAGAAGTGAATGAAACGCGCAATCCGGATTCGGATGGCGATGGTCTTTGCGATCCTTGGGTCTCCGAAGAAAATGTCGGTGAAAAGTATTCCGCAGTGTGCTCCGGTATCGACAACTGCCCGGAAGATGCAGAAGATGTCGATGGCTTCCAGGATGACGATGGTTGCCCGGATCCGGATAACGATCGTGATGGTGTTTGCGATCCTTGGGTTGAAGCTAGCGGTCTCCTTGACAAGTATGCCCATACTTGCAAGTCGGCAGACGCTTGCCCGGATAACGCAGAATCCTTGAACGGTTACAAGGATGAAGACGGCTGCCCGGACGAAGTCCCGGTTCCGCCGAAGAAAGTGTTCGTTCTCGAAGGCGTGAACTTCGAATCTGGCAAGGCTACGATTACGAAGGATTCCGATGTGTCCCTCCGCAAGGTTGTTGACATCATGGAAGCTTTCCCGGAAACGACTTTTGAAATTGTGGGCCACACCGACAACGTCGGTAGTGCCGCTAAGAACAAGAAGCTCTCTGCAGACCGTGCTGAAGCAGTGAAGGCATTCCTTGTTGAAAACGGCATTGCTGAAAATCGTATGGTGACCCGCGGTGCTGGTGACACGCAGCCGAAGGCTTCCAATAAGACTCCGGAAGGCCGTGCTCAGAACCGTCGCATTGAATTTACCCGTACGGATATCAAGTAAGGAGAAGGTTAGACGATGACACGCTTTAGCTTCATCAAGACAACAGCCGTTGGGCTTATCTGCACGAGTGCAGCGCTCGCTTCTCCGTCGTACTCTCCGCATAAATACCAGCAGAATGACTGGTTCGGCGAATTTGGAAGCAACAACACGTCCATGTACGTGAACCCGGCAGGAATTGCGGAAACCGATCAGATCGAACTTTCTATCGGTTACTTCAGCACCATCAGCGGTGAAGCCTCTCAGGAATACGGTTCTATCACGATTCCGATGGGCTACGATCACACCTTCGGCTTCAGCTTCTTCGAAAACGGTGCCGATGTGGATGGAGGTTATTCCTACGTTGAAAACACCTACATGCTCGGTTATGCATACCGTCTCATGCACTGCTTGGCCTTGGGCGTCGATCTTTCGATTCTCCAGATCAACCAGTTCGACATGAACAAGCAGTTGACCTTGGGCGCTGATGTGGGTATCAGCTGGAACCCGATCAACAACTCCCGTTTCGGTAGCTTGACCGTGGGTGTCGCTTTCCAGAATGCGGTTGCTCCGGCAATCAGCACGGAAACCGAAAACAGTTCCTATCACTTCGTATTCATGGGTGCAAGTGAATCTTACAAGATTCCGAGCAACCTGAACTTCACTTTGTTCTATCGCGGCTTTAACCGCATGCTCGAAGCGAAGGCTGAATTCTCCGTCATCGACGTTCTTCACGAAGACTCCGAAGGCGGCGACGGCATGAATCTCGAAACGAGCTTCACCCTTACGTATTACCTGAGCTCTCACTTGGGCGTTCGTCTTCGCTTTACAAAGGAAGGCTACCCTGTGCTTGGCGCTACGGTGAACGTAAAGGACGTGACCATTTTCCGTTACATCGCTCTTGACCTCGAAATGTCTCACGACGATATCGTGGAAAAGAAGAACCGTGGCTTTATCTGGGCCGTCAAGCTCACAACCCGCTTCGGTAATACGCGTGAAGAAAACATCGGTGAAGATCGTTACCGTCGTTTGAAGATCGAACCGGAAAACGATTACCGCGCCGCTATGCGTCTCTATTTGAACCGTCAGTTCCTCGAAGCTGCTTATGCTTTCGGTAAGGTTCAGACGAAGTATCCGGCCTTCCACTTGGTTGACCAGGCTGCTTTCTACAAGGGCAAGTCCTTTGAAAACATGCGTATGCACAAGGCCGCTAAGGCTGTGTATGATGACGCTGTGAAGCGTTATCCGCAGAGTGACCAGCGCGCTAAGTACCACTTCCAGTTGATGAACATCGACTATAAGGAAGGCAAGTACAACGACGCTATGGTGAAGTATCAGTACATCGTCCAGCACTTCAGCGAAAGCGATGTCAAGGCGGACGCCGACTATATCGCAGGTCAGATCAAGTTCGAACAGGGTCTCTATCAGGAATCCATCGACCTTCTCTCTGCAATCCTTCCGGGTAACGCTAACTACTTCTACGCTCGTTACACCATGGGTATTGCAAACAGCCGTATGGGTAAGTGGGACGAAGCTGAAAACTGCTTCCGCGACATCATCGACCAGCCGGCATCCAACCAGTCCGAATTGGATCTCCAGGATGCTGCTAAGGTGAAACTCGGCCACATTTACTTCTCTGGCGAAAATGCAAACATTCCTGAAGCAGCAGGTCTCTATGGCCAGGTGAAGCCGGGTTCTCCGGTTTACGACGAAGCCATGTTGGCCCTTGGTTGGTCCTTCCTCAAGGTGAACAAGCCGGATCAGGCCATCAAGTATGCTCAGTGGATCATCAAGAATATGCCGGATTCCTTCCTCCTTTCCGAAGCATACCTCGTTGAAGGTTACTGCTACTACATGAAGAAGGACTTCAACAATGCAGAAAAGTCTTTGACCAATGCAGAAAAGCTCACGGAACAGCCGGTCGTTTCCATGGCCGCTCGTGATAGCGCTCGCAAGGCCTACGAAGATAACGAAGCTCACTTCGACAGCGTCCAGGCTAAGGCTCTTGACCTGTCCCGTCAGCTCCCGACTCCGCGTGTCCAGATGAAGCGCGATCAGCTCCGTCCGGACTTCGACAAGGCCAATGCTGCTATCGACGATTACGCTAAGTTCATGGCCCGTTCTCAACAGAGCGATCGCTTTGAATCCAACCGTAAGCGCGTTCTCGAAGACGCAGGCTTCACCTTGGCAACTGTAAAGACCAAGAAGGCTGAAAGCGGTGGCGGTTCTGCAGGTGGCGCTAACTCTCAGGAACTCCAGGAATTGGAAGAGTTGGGCGACTTGGAATAAGTTAAACAAAGGGGATAGACCTGGTCAATCCGGGTCTGTCCTTGTTTTAAAAAGCTGATAGGTAGAAAATTCAAATGAAAAAATTACTTTTAGTCGCTTTGACGCTTTTCACCTTTGCGGGTGTTACTTACGCAGATCCGTGTAAGGATAAAACGAACGAAGCGAAGTCCATGCTCGCCAAATGTAAGGCGATGAAGAAAGGATCTCACGAATACAAGCAGTGCGCGAGCTCCTACAACCTTTTGAAAACTCAGGCCCAGCAGGCATGCCGCTCCGGTGGCATGGATGAAAGCGAAATGCAGGCTGCTATTAAGCAGTGGCGTACCCAGGTGGACCGCTGCAAGGGCAAGCAGAGTTCTCGTTGCGCAAGCGCTCTCCAGCAGCTCGGTAACTACCAGTACCGTTTGGAAGAAAAGCATCAGGTTGATGCCATGGCCCAGTACGAAGAAGATGTTTCTTGGTGCGAAGACCGTGACAACGAACCGGCAAAGTGCAAAAACCTCGGCTCGGGTCCGAAGGTTGACCACTCCAAGTCTCTCGGCTACTTCCTTGAATACATTGACAAGTATCCGAAGGAAGCTAGAACGCCGAACGTGATGTACCAGGCATCCTTCGTTTACGAAGCAAGTGGCGAAGAAGAAAAGGCATTCAAGCTTCGTATGCGTCTTGTGAAGGAATTCCCGGACAACGGTCTCGTTCCGAAGACCTGGCTCCGTATTGCGGAATATCACTTCATGAACCGCAAGTTCCGCGAAGCTATTGACGCTTACAAGCGCGTGACCGGTTTCGAAAACCTCACGGGTAAGGAAGCTGCTCTTGCCATGTATCACTTGGCAGAATCTTACTATAACATTGCTGAATACGAAATCGCTGCAAAGACCTACTTCACCTATATCGATGGTTCCGATAAGGGTAAGTATCCGAGCGACTTGCGTCTTGAAGCTATGGACTTCATGGCTGCGGCATTCTCCGATATCGATGACGGTGTCCGCGTGGCTGCAAAGTTCCTCAAAGATAAGAAGGTCAAGTTCAAGGACTCTCTCTACTACCGTATCGGTATGAAGAACAAGGATCACGACCGTAACGAAGAAGCCGTGCAGTCCTTCAAGTATTTGCTCGACATCAACCCGGATTACGTGGACGCTCCGCTCGCCGACGTGGCCATGGTTGAAATCCTGATTCTTCAGCAGAAGTTTGACGAAGCTCAGGAACAGCGCAAGCTCGTTGTGAAGCGTTACAGCAAGAATTCTTCTTGGTACAACAAGAACAAGCAGTATCCGAAGTCTGTAGAAAATGCAGAAAGAGCAATCCGTTCTGCAATGCTTGACATTCCGCAGTATGACCACGCTCAGGCTGCCAAGCTCATGAAGGAAGGTGATACGGAAGGCGCTAAGAAGCGTTACGGCATCGCTATCAAGGGTTATAACGAATTCTTGAACCATTACAAGGCAGAACCGTCTTGGGATGAATACAAGGTCTATGCAAACTTGGCTCTCGTCTATCAGGAAATGAGCCAGTATGCGAAGGCTGCCGACATGTTCAACAAGATCGTTGACGCTGACACGAACCGCTACGGTCGTCGTGCTCTCGGTTCGGCTGCTCCGTATAAGAAGGAAGATGCCGGTTACAACGCTGTCATCATGATGGACAAGGCTCGTTCCGAAGCTCAGAAGAACAAGGCTGGAGACGATCCGGTTAAGGCTTACGATCTTCCGGAAACCAAGGCTTACTTTGCTCAGGTTGACAAGTACATGAAGAAGTTCAGCCAGCAGAAGGAAGCTGTGGAACTTGCGTACAACGCTGCAATTATCCGTTATCAGGCAAAGCAGTACAAGCAGGCTGTTCAGGACTTCCGCGCTTTGAAGACCAACTATCCGAACAACCAGTACATTTTGCTCATCAGCCGTATGCTTGCCCAGTCCCTTCTCGAATCCGATGCTCTGGATGAATCCCAGAAGGAATTCGAATGGCTCTTGAAGCAGTACACCGATGTGAAGGCTACACGTAACGACTCCATGGCAAAGATCATCCGTACCTCGATCGCAGCTGTACTCTTCCAGAAGGCTGATAAGGCTGTGAAGAACGGACAGTTCGAACAGGGTGCTATTGCTTACTTGGACCTCGTCAAGCACTACCCGAAGGAATCCTTCTCGGATAAGGCTGTGTTCGAAGCTGGTACCGCATACGAAAAGGCTAACAACTACGAAAAGGCTGCTACGACGTTCATGATGCTCCCGATGAGCTACGGTTCTTCGCCGCTCACCATCAAGGGTATTCTTCGTGCTGCTATGGCTTACAAGAAGGCCGGTAAGCCGGAACAGGCTGCTCAGACGTTCCTCTTCATTACGAACAACTTCGAAAAGGATTCCATGGCATTTGCAGCAATCGGCTTTGCCGCTGCTACCTATGACTCCATTCCGAACAAGAAGATGGCTGCTCAGACCTATGAAATCGCTTACAAGAAGTACCACGATCACGAAAAGACTCCGGGCATGCTCTATAGCGCTTGCTTGACTTACGATGAAGCCAAGCTCCCGGAAGAAGCTATCCGCTGCTCGAAGGATCTCGTCCGTGACTACCCGAAGAGCTCCTACGCTCTCGACGCTGCTTTCAGCATCCCGGTTGCATACCAGAATGCAAAGCGCTGGTCCGAAGCGGCTGATGCTTATATCTTCTTTGCTAAGACTTACACCACGGATAAGGAAAAGCTGATCGCTGCTTACATCGGAACGGCTCGTGCATACCGCGAACTCAAGGATGATAAGAACGCTGCTGATTACTACAAGAAGACGATCGATGCTTACGACAAGTACGGTCTCCAGATCAAGAATGCAGATCCGGGCGTTCCGGCTGAAGCTGCTTACTACCTTGGTGAACTGGAATACGCCAAGATGGAAGGTGTCGCGGTTAGCGGCAAGCAGAAGCAGAAAGATGCTGCTGTCAAGAAGCTCACCGAAATCTTGAAGGTCGCTGTCGGTCACTACTCGAAGTCTGCTACCTACGCTTCCGAACAGTGGACGTTCCGTGCAACGAACAAGATCGGCTTCCTCTTCGTGACCATGGCTGCCAAGATTCGTGAACAGGAACTCAACGGCAAGACAAGCGAAGAACAGTTTGCAGAACGTATCGGCATTGTCCAGCAGTTGCCGGGCTACTACGATCAGGCTCAGCCGATCTTCCAGAAGAACATCGACTTGGCTCGTGACCAGGGCTTCTACAACGCTGACGTGATCGCTGCTGAAGAAGGTTACATCGAAATGTACTACCAGGGCTGCGCCGTGTTCGTTGAAGTGGGCGATGCATTCGCAAAGTCTCCGCTTCCGGATAGTGCTGAAATCGTGGCTCAGTACGTGGAATATGAAGGTATGACAAAGGATGACGCTGCCGCAGCTGCTGGCGACGATCTTGAAGCTTACCGTGAAGAACTCGCTAGCCGTTCTCAGGCGGCCCGCGAAGCTGCAGTTCCGCGTTGCGCAACGGGTATCCGTGCATCTGAACACTACGGTATCGATAACCAGTGGACTCAGAAGCTCTACGATTTGCTCCGCGAACTCGATGAACAGAACGAAGCTCTCCAGGTGAAGATCACCAAGTTCGATGCGTCCAAGCTCTTCCAGGATCCGAGCTACTTCAAGACGAAGGCTCGTTTGGATCAGGTTCGCGCTTCGAAGGTGATGACCAAGCAGGAACAGTTGGCTACCTACCAGGAAATCTTGAAGGATGCACAGGCTGAAAATGCCAAACTCCGTGCAGAACTCAAGGAACTCCAGGCTCGCCTCGCTCCGCCGCCGTCTGCAACACCGGCTCCGATGCAGTAAATTGATCTTTTACACAGGGAAAATCCCGCTTTTGCGGGATTTTCCTTTTTTATTTGGGGGTAATGAAAAATTTACAGCGTAAAGGCGCCCCAAATGGCCAAAAATAAAATAAATATGCCTTTACAGGAAACAATCACAAATCACTCGTCTAAAAGGAGTATTCTAATGTCTAAAATGCTTGAATCGTTCAACCCGGCGAACTCTGGTTGGCAGTTTATGTGGATCATCCTCGCCGTCTTCGCGATCGGTATTGGTTTCTCGATTGAACGTATTGTTTACATCATCTTCAAGAGCGCTAAGGGCCGCGCACGTTTCTTGAACCAGTTCGGCCAGCTCATCAGCGCTAAGCAGTATGATCAGGCTTTGAGCCTCGCTAACTCTTCCAAGCTCCCGATCGCTAAGGTCGTTGCTGCTATCGTCAGCAACCGCGATGCTGGTCGTGACGCTATGGTCAACGCTTCTGATGCAGTCTTCCTCACCGAAGCTCCGCGTCTCACTCGTTACATCTCCATCATTTCCGTGATGGCTTCCATCTCTACGTTGATCGGACTTATGGGTACGATTTACGGTCTGATCTTCACGTTCGACGCTGTTGCTAACAAGCCGGCTGCTGAACGTCCGAAGGCTCTTTCTGATGGTATTGCTATCGCTATGGGTACTACCCTCCTCGGCCTTATTTCTGCAGTTCCGCAGCTCGTCATCGTTGGTATCCTCAACATGAACAGCGAACGCCTCATCCAGGAAATGGAAGAAAAAGGTCTCAAGATCATCAACGCCCTGTCGTAATTGTTGTTGATTGAAAACAATAAATTAAGATAGGAGATAAAATGGCAAAAGAAGTCAAGAAATCAGGAAAAGTCGAAGAACCGGATTTGCTTCCGGCGATGGGCTTGTTCACAATTCTGATTCCGATGCTGCTCTCCATGACCGCGTTCTCGAAGTTGGCAATTGTTGAAGTCAACCTCCCGGAACGTTCGATGATGCAGGTGGATGACCAGACTCCTCCACCCCCTGATGAGCAGGCATTGAATCTGTCCTTGGCCATTACTGATGAGTATCTCGTTATCGGTGCCCGCGGCGGTTTCCAGCCCAATGTCTATTTCAAGGAATTTTGGGTATTCCGTTGCAAGACCGATGGCCAGCTCATCAAGTATGCGGCTGATGACGTTAAAAAGGCAGTTAGCGCCGGTTCTGCACCGAAGTGCAAGGACGGCTCTGAAATGGACCCGGAAAAGTACATCTACGATATCGAATCGATCGAATTGGATATGATCGAAAAGACGTCGGAAGAAGATGCAGGCCGTTTGATGTGGGGTGTTTATACGTCCCAGTCTGAAGGTCAGCCGGATAGCGTCCTTGTGGATGGTAACAGCAACTTCCTCGCTCTCGTGGGTGAAGGCGATGGTGGCGTGAATCCGCCGTCCGCTCTCAAGAAACCGGGTGCTGGTGTTGGTGTCGCTACCCTCGCTCAGAACTCTGCTCGTAAGCTGAAGCCGGAAGATGCTGCAAAGCTGATCGTTTATCCGCTCTCTGCGTATGACGAAATCTCGAAGCAGCTCATCCAGATCCACACAGCGTTCATTGACCTTGAAGACGTGGACAACATCATTATCGTTGCAAACGATAACGTCCAGTTCGACAAGATCATTCAGCTGATGGACCGTGCGAAGTCCGCAGGTTTTGTCAAGGTCAACCTTGCTAAGTTGGGAGGCTAATAATGGCACGTAAGACTCGTAAATATTCAGAAGACGTCCCGTTCTCCCTGACCTCGATGATGGACATGATGACCATCATTCTGGTGTTCCTTATCAAGAACCTCGATGCTGAAGGTCAGTTGATCACTCAGGCGGAAAACCTTGTTCTTCCGGTCTCCACTTCGAAGGTCCAGGCTAAGGAAGTTTCGCTTTCTGTGGTCGTTGACGCTGGTCACGTGGTGGTCGATAATCAGAAGATTATCACGACTCCGGACGTGATGGCTCAGGAAGACCTGTTGATCGCCAAGGTTGACTCGGTCTTGAAGCTCCGTCGCGAAACGGAACGTGAACACGCTTTGAAGGCTGGTCTCCCGGCCGATGAAGCGGGTAACATCATTATCCAGATTGACAAGAACATCCCTTATGATGTCATGTACAAGGTGATGGCAACGTGCGGCTTCTCTGGCTACACGAACATTGCCTTCGCAGTGAACATGAAGAACGGCGGGGAGGAATAATCATGGCAAAAACGAAAAAACAACCAGTAGATCCGTTTATTGCTTCCTTGATGCCGGAATCCGACAAACGCTTTGCGGGTGTCGCTTTGATCTCTCTTGTTATCGCTCTTTCTGTCTCTCTTTGGGCGTCCATGTATGAAGCCGTGGTTGACGATGTGATCTTCGAAGAAACCGCGTCTGAAGAATTGACGACGACCATGAAGATTGAAGAGAAGAAGGAAGAGAAGAAGGAAGACA
>JAGDBD010000102.1 GCA_017959225.1 Fibrobacter sp.
GAGGGAAACCTGAACGTTACCATGGCTGTCCCGTTCGAGCATGAGCTGAGCCTGGCTGCCAGACGGGAGGCTCTTGAGCACTTCTGCGGACGACTTGGAAACGCACTGGGAAAGCTTTTCCACCTTAGCAGCGGTGTCGAGGCCTTCCACTTCCTTTTCGTGGTGAGCGAGAGCTTCGGAAAGTTCGGAAATGAGGACGCCAACGTCCGGGATGAATTCGAGGAGGCCTTCCGGAATGAGGGCGACACCGAAGTTCTTGCCGTCAGCAGCACGAGCAGCGACGATGTCTGCAACGTACTTGATGACCTGCTTCAGCTTCATCTTCTTTTCCTTCACTTCTTCGGAAATGAGGGTAATGTTCGGATGGGTCTGGAGAGCGGCTTCGAGAGCGATGTGGGAAGCGGAACGACCCATGAGCTTAATGAAGTGCCAGTACTTCTGAGCGGAGTTAGCATCGCGCATAATGTTGCCGATGAGTTCCGAGTAGGTCTTCACAGCGGTGTCGAAACCGAAAGAGGTTTCGATGTATTCGTTCTTCAAGTCACCGTCGATGGTTTTCGGGCAGCCGCAAACCACGCAAGATGCGCCCTGAGCCTGGAAATATTCACCGAGGACTGCTGCGTTCGTGTTGGAGTCGTCACCACCGATGATCACGATAGCGTCGAGCTTCTGAGCGGTTGCCACAGCGAGGCACTTCTTCCACTGTTCTTCGGTTTCGAGCTTGGTACGGCCGGACTGGATGATGTCAAAACCACCAGCGTTACGGTATTCGTCCATGAGCTTTGCATCGATCACCTTGAACTTGCCGTTTTCGAGACCAGACGGACCGCCGAGGAAGCCGAGAAGCTTGCTCTTCGGGCTGATGCTCTTGATACCGTCGAAGATACCAGCGATCACGTTGTGACCACCCGGAGCCTGACCGCCGGAAAGCACGACACCGACGTTCACCGGACGAGCGGCAACAGCCTTTGTAGCCTTCTTGAGAGCGATATACGGAGCACCATAGGTGTTCGGGAAGAGAGCCTTGATCTTCTTCTGGTCGCTGACGGATTCAGTTGCCTTACCCTTGTTGAGAGCAACCTTGAGAGCGCCGTTACGAAGAGATGCTGGGAGCTTCGGCTGGTAGGCCTTGCGAGCCTTGCCGAGAACGGACAGATTGTCGGACATAATGTACCTCTAGGTTTGATTATAAATCCGCGGAAAATATAGAATTTTGTATTTTCGTCGATATGAAAAAGTTTCAATTATTCTTGCTTTCTTTATTTACTTTGTCCGCTCTCACATTCGCCGATGATGTCATCGGTTTTGCAACGGACACTTATGAACTGGGCGAAATTCCACAGGGAGAATCCCGCCATGTGAAAATCGGCGGCGCGAATCTTTCGAAGAATGTGGTGAATATCGAAACGGTGCTTTGCCAAGGCATCGGATGTTCTAATTTCCAATTTTCCAAAAGCGTGCAGCCCCGCGGCCCGGTGAATATTGAATTCGATTTTTCCACGGCGACTCTCGAAGGTCCCATTGCAAACGTGGTCGTTATCGTGGAGACGAACGGCAAAACGCATCCCATTGGGATGCAGGGCGTTGTAAAAGCTCCGTTTATCTTTAGCGAAAAAATGTTTGACGCAGGTTATTATTCCGCAGGTGAAAAACGCGAATGGACATTCTACGTTTGGAGCGAAGACAAAAAGTCCCGTCCGGATTTGGAACTATCAAAAGAATTTTCCAAGGAATTCTCGGTGCAGGTGAAAAATGTATCGCTTCACGTGGATGACTTCGATTCCATCCGAGAAGGCGGAAAAGTGCCCGGTCAAAAGATCACCCTTCGCACCATGGGCCTTGTCAAGGATCCGGCATTAAAACAGAAGAGCCTTTCAAAAATCGTCTCGTTCCAAAGTAAAAAGTTCCCAAAAGCCACTCCAGAAGTGCTGATTATCGGATATTGGAAGTAAACATCTTTCCATAAAGCAAAAGCGACTTGCAAAAAGGAGCCGATTAAGTTAAATTTGGGGCACCTTGCAACGCAAGTTGCGGGCTGTAGCTCAGTCTGGTAGAGCGCTTGAATGGGGTTCAAGAGGTCGTTGGTTCGAATCCAATCAGCCCGATAAAAAAAGTTCCTCTCTTTCGAGAGGAACTTTTTCGTTTTAAACCGTTGACCTTAGACGAGCTTTTCGCCTGCGGCGGCAATGGAAAGCAGGTCCGCTTCCGCATAAGGCTTGCCGATCCACTGGATGTTCACCGGCAGATCTTCGGACTTGCCACACGGGACGGAAATGCCCGGAAGACCGGAGAGGTTAAGGCTCACCGTGTAAATGTCGGAAAGATACATTGCCATCGGATCGCTTTCGTTTGTACCGCGCTTCAGCGGAAGGCCTGGCATCACTGGGGATGCGATGACGTCACAGGATTCAAATGCCTTGGTGAAGTCGTCCGAAATCAGGCGACGGACCTTCTGAGCCTGAACGTAGTAAGCGTCGAAGAAGCCGGAGCTCAAAACGTAAGATCCGAGCATGATACGGCGTTGGACTTCCTTGCCGAAAGCTTCGCTGCGGGACATGGCATACAGGTCGTAAAGGTTCTTCGCTTCCTTGCTGCGGTAGGTGTAACGGACACCGTCAAAGCGGGAAAGGTTGCTCGAAGCTTCTGCCGTTGCAATGATGTAGTAACTCGCCACGGCATAGCTAATGTTCGGCATGGAGATTTCTTTCAAAACGGCGCCTTCGGCTTCCGCTTTCTTCAGAACGTTTTCGATAGCGGACTTGCAACCTGCGTCAAGGCCTTCTGCAAAGTATTCCTTCGGAACACCGATGACTTTGCCCTGGAGGCTTTCGCCGATCTTTCGACCGAAATCTTCCACCGGACGTTTGCTCGTGGTGTTATCGTGGGGATCCTGACCGCAGATGGCGGAAAGGACCGTTGCTGCGTCCTGGACGTTTGTAGACAGAGGACCGATCTGATCCAAGCTGGAAGCGTAAGCGATAAGGCCGTAACGGGAAACGCGACCGTAGGTGGGCTTAAGACCGACGATGCCGGTGCAAGCTGCCGGCTGGCGAATGGATCCACCGGTATCGCTGCCGAGAGCGACAGGGACAGTGCCCGTTGCAACGGCGACAGCGGATCCGCCGGAAGAACCTCCTGGAACGCGGTCCTTGGCAACCGGGTTTTCCACCGGGCCAAAGTAAGAAGATTCGTTGGAAGATCCCATGGCGAATTCGTCCATGTTCGTTTTACCGACGATGACTGCGCCCTTTGATTCGAAATTGGCGACAGCCGTTGCCGTATACGGAGATACGAAGTTTTCAAGGATCTTGGATGCTGCTGTGGTGCGGGAACCTTCAAGGCAGAGGTTGTCCTTGATGGCGACAGGGATACCGTCCAAGTCGCCGAGGGTCTTTCCCTGAGCGCGACGTTCGTCGCTTTCCTTAGCCTTTTGCAAGGCGCGGTCGGCAAGAACAGAAATATAGGCGTTCAAAGCCTTGTTCTTTTCGATCGATGCAAGAGATTCTTCGGCGAGCTTCACCGCAGTGGTAGCACCGCTTTCGAGATCTTTTTTCAATTCCTGAATGTTTTTCATTAGCGTTCTCCGGACCATTTCATAATGTAGAGGCCGACGACAAGGCCGACAAGGCTCATCACGTTCATCTTGAGCGCAAAGCCAAAGGAAATCTTGACCATGTAAAGGTTGAGCACAAAGGGTTCCATGTCCGAACCGGAACCTGTATTAAAGGCCCAGAACGGTTTCACAAAGAAGTTGTGCACGATATTGTTGTAACCGCCGGCGTTCATCAACTCACCGAGTTTTCCGAAGAGGAATCCAAAGCATTCGCCAAGGACTCCGCCGATGATGAGGCCGAGAACAACAAAGAGAATAAGTCTTCCGAAGCTATTGTTGCGCGACATGTCGTGTGTCCATTTTTTTGCGAAAATATAAAAAAGAAAGGGGGCTTTCGCGAACGCGACTCCGGGGAAATGGGGGATTATTATATTTTGTGCATTGCAATAGGGGTGCTGGCGAATGCTGGCTGAGATTATACCCTAAGAACTTGGTTCGTAATCGAACGGAAGGAATCTGTATGTCAGAATCTTTGCACTTTTTTAAGCCATTCCCTCAGTCTCGCCGTATTTATGTTCCTGGCAAGCTTTACCCAGACATTCAAGTCAGCATGCGAGAAATTTCAATCGATGATCCTTTGATTCCAAAGCTCGCCGTTTACGATACAAGCGGCCCGTACGGAGATCCGGAAAAGAAGATCGATGTGCATGCAGGAATTGAAAAAATTCGTAGGCCGTGGATTGAAGCACGGGTCAAAAAGGACGGCGCAAATCTCACGCAAATGCAGTACGCCCAAAAGGGGATCGTGACTCCTGAAATGGAATATGTCGCCATTCGTGAAAATCAAAAAATGGACGCTCTCCTCGGGGAAAACGGCTCTGCGATTACACCGGAATTTGTCCGGGATGAAGTCGCCGCTGGCCGGGCCGTGATCCCTTGCAATCCGAACCATCCGGAATGCGAACCGATGATTATCGGACGCAATTTTTTGACGAAGATCAATTCGAACATCGGAAATTCCGCAGTCACCTCTTCGATCGAAGAAGAAGTGGAAAAAATGGTGTGGTCGGTACACTGGGGTGCAGATACGGTCATGGACCTTTCTACGGGTAAAGATATCCATGAAACCCGTGAATGGATTCTGCGCAATAGCCCGGTTCCTATCGGAACGGTTCCCATGTACCAGGCGTTAGAAAAGGTGAAGGGCATTGCCGACAATCTTTCGTGGGAAGTATTCCGCGATACGCTGATCGAACAGGCGGAACAGGGAGTCGATTACTTTACGATTCACGCCGGTCTTTTACTTTCTTATATTCCGCTCGCATTGAAACGGACAACGGGCATTGTGAGCCGTGGCGGTTCGATTATTGCGCGCTGGTGCATGGTGCACAATCAAGAAAACTTCCTTTACACCCATTTTGAAGAAATCTGCGATATTCTTGCCAAGTATGATGTTTGCGTTTCGCTAGGTGATGGGCTTCGACCGGGTTCCACTGCCGATGCCAACGATGCGGCGCAGTTTGCAGAACTCGATACCCTTGGCGAACTCACTAAAATCGCTTGGGCTAAAGGCGTTCAAGTGCTGATCGAAGGTCCGGGACACGTTCCCATGCACAAGATCCGTGAAAACATGGAACGCCAAGAAGAAAAGTGCCACGACGCTCCGTTTTATACTCTTGGCCCTCTGACAACGGATATCGCTCCAGGCTATGACCATATTACGTCTGCAATTGGAGCCGCCATGATCGGTTGGTTCGGAACGGCGATGCTCTGCTACGTCACACCGAAGGAACATTTGGGACTTCCGGACAGGGACGATGTCCGTGAGGGTGTAGTTACGTACAAGCTTGCCGCCCACGCAGCGGATCTTGCCAAGGGTCATCCGGCGGCACATTTCCGCGACGACGCCCTTTCGAGAGCTCGCTTCGACTTCCGTTGGAACGATCAGTTCGCCCTTTCACTGGATCCGGACCGGGCCGTGGAATTCCACGACGAAACCCTCCCCGGAAATAGTGCAAAATCTTCCCATTTCTGCTCCATGTGCGGACCTAAATTCTGCTCCATGCGCATTTCCCGCGACATCCAGCAGTTTGTGAAAACTGGAAAACTCTCTCCGGAAACGTAAAAATGCGGTATATTCTCTTCACTAGTGTAGAAAGTTTTGTCGATGAAGTCGATTTAATTGAAAAAATCTTCGCTAATGATGTAGATTATCTGTATGTGCAGAAGCCGTACATGAACGACCGGGCGCTGGAACGGTTTCTTCTTTCGATCCCCGAAGGGATTCGGATGAAGACGTTCTTTTGCGGTTCTCCAAGCGTTGCACAGGAATTCAGCCTGGCGGGATTTCACCAGCCGGTGGAATGGTACGTTCGTAATGGGGATGCTGCACGGAGAGCTCCAGGGCTTTTAAGCGTTGAAGCAGAATGTTTGGGGGATTTGGAAAAACTTTCTCCGGAAGTCCGTTCCAAAATTTTCCAAGTGATAGTCAAAAACAAACCGGAAGAAATTCCGGAAAATGCATTCGTGGTCTGCGATGCGACAGAACTTCCGCAGGACGTGCCGAACAGGGCGATCCTTTCGGGAATCTGGGAATTTGCAGATCCGGTATCCGCTTGGGGACGCTTATGTCTAAAATGACTTATGCGATGACGGTAGCAGGCTTTGACGGGAGCGGTGGAGCAGGAATTCTCGCCGATATCAAGGCGATGAAAGACTTTGGCGTTTACGGATGTTCGGTTTGTACCGCATTGACTGTGCAGAACGAAACCTCTTTTGCAGATCCCGGATTTTTGCCTTGGGAACAGGTGCGCGTTCAACTGGAAAAACTTTTTGAAGTGCGCGCCTATGGCTTTGTAAAAATTGGCCTTGTGAAAGATGCGGAAATGCTTCGGCAGATTGTCGAATGGATTCGCGCCCGGAGCGAAGATACGTTTATCATTTGGGACCCCATTATGGGAGCGACTACCGGGTACCGCTTTTTTGCCGATGACGATGCGGACCGGTTTTTCCCAGTCTTTTCAAAAATCGATCTGATTACGCCGAACCAGTATGAGTATGCCTATTTAGGCTTGGGCGTTGCGGACAGCCGCAAGGAGCTTCTGGTTGGAAAAAAGACCTCCATTCTTTTGAAGGGAGGCCATGCGGAAGGAGAAGATTCCACGGATACCCTTTGGCATGCGGGGAATGTGTACAAATTCACTTCCAAACGTTTACCCGGCGTGGACAAGCACGGATCGGGCTGCACGCTTTCAGCGGCACTTCTCGCGAATGTGGCCCTTGGAAAGTCCTTGCCGGAAGCTTGCCAAGCGGCCAAACATTACATCGAAAAGTTTTTAACCGGCGGGGAAGGCCGGGTCGGCTGGGTTGACTAGGACTTAGTCGTTGTCGTCTTCAAGCTGATCCTTGATCGAGTTGAAGATCGGATCCCAGAGAGCAGGGCCGCCCTTTTGAGGGTACACATAGGTGAGTTCCTGGGTGTTCATCCAGGCTTTAAGTTTTGTGACTTTAACCACGCAAGAAGATTCGTCGCCCGAAACGCTTACCCAGAATTTGATGAATTGCTGGTTCTGCATGTTACGGTTGCTCTTGTCTTTTTGAGTGAAGCTTGCCACTTCATACTTTTCGGTCACCATCTTGCCGGATTCTGGATCGTCTTTGGCGAGAGCCACTTTGTTGTCGGCGAAAGTCTTTTTGGTGGCGTCGTAGCAGGCCGTTGCGGAATAGTTAAACGGACGAGTCATGTATTCGTCATACAGAGTCGGGTCGTCGAGCTGCTTGGACGGCTGCATCAGAGCGCATCCGCTGAAGAACACGGCTGCAATTGCGAAACCGAAGAGAGTTTTCATTTTCATGGGGAATCCTTGGTTGGGGGTTGAATTGAATTTCGCAAATGTCACAAAAAAAACAGCTCTGTCAACAAAGCTTGTAAGATAATGGTAATTTCGCCGATTTCCACTCGATAAAATCGCAAAAAGAAAGGCGTCTGAAAAATCAGACGCCTTGTCTCAAACGGCTTTTAAGCTGCCGATTACAGGTCGATGACTTCTGTCCAGCCGAACGGATCCGGAGCTTCACCGAACTGGATTGCGGTGTACTTCGTGAAGAGTTCCGTGCAGACCGGACCCGGATTTACACCGTCACCGTAGGTGAAGGTCTTTCCGGCCACCGGATCCACGATCTTCTTGATCGGAGTGATCACGGCTGCAGTACCGCATTCTGCGGTTTCCGAGAATTCGGCAAGTTCTTCGAACGGCACCTGGCGACGTTCCACCGTGTAACCCAGGTGTTCAGCAAGCTGCTGCAAGCTCTTGTTCGTAATGGACGGCAGAATGGATTCGGACTTCGGGGTCACGTAGGTTTTGCCCTTGATACCGAAGAAGTTTGCCGGACCGCATTCGTCGATGTACTTCTTTTCCTTGGCGTCCAAATAAATGGTGCTGGAATAACCGAGCTTTTTGGCTTCTGCAAGGGAAAGAAGGCTTGCTGCGTAGTTGCCGCCGACCTTGACCGTACCTGTACCCTGAGGAGCAGCGCGGTCGAAGTTACGGCTGATCATCATATCCACCGGTTTAAAACCATCTTTGAAGTACGGACCCACCGGGGTCACGAACATAAGGAGCAAATATTCATCTGCCGGCTTCACACCCACTTCCGGGCTCATACCGATGAGAAGCGGACGGATGTAAAGGGTTGCACCGTAACCATACGGCGGAACAAAACGCTTGTTGGCTTTCACAACGGTGTGGACCATTTCGCGGAAAAGTTCTACAGGCGGAACGGCCATGAGAACGCGATTTGCGGTATTCTGAATGCGCTTTGCGTTTTCGTCAACGCGGAAGACGCGGACCTTGCCGTCTTTGCCCGTGTAAGCCTTGAGGCCTTCGAAGCCTTCCTGACCATAATGCAAGCAAGTAGCGGCCATATGGATGCTAATGTCTTTGGAGGACGATACTTCAATTTTTCCCCACTGACCGTTGCGGTAGTAGCAGCGAACGTTATAATCGGTATCATAATAACCGAAAGGGAGCGTCTTCCAATCCACAGTATTCAAATCGACTTGCATAGTTGAACCTTTTTTTTGTGGCGTCACCTGACGTCAGTAGAAAAATACACATTTTGCGGCAAAATGGCTTCTCGTTTTTTGCCTTGGATATTATAACAACGCTAAATGAATCCGTCCGATTCAGTTTTTCCCTTTCTCTAGGTAGTTTCTCCTTGTGGTCTATTTAGGCGCTTTGATTTCAAAGCGGTTTAAGGGGAATGATTGAAAATGAATCTGAAACAGCGAATCTTTTGGACAGTCGCAGGCCTTGCTTCCTTTGCAATGGCCGAAAACCCGATTATCCAGACATACTATTCTCCGGATCCGGCTCCGGTTGTATTTGGCGATACGGTCTGCGTGTATACCGGAAACGATGAAGGGGGATCCTTTTTTACCATGCACGGATGGCGCGTTTCCTGCTCCACCGATATGGTAAACTGGACCGACCGCGGAACGTTGATTTTACAGAATTCCGACTTTCCGAATGCAAAAAAGAATGGCGACTGGGCGTCGCAATGTATCTATCGGAACGGCAAATATTACTACTACGTGACAGTGGAATCAACCTTGGGCGGTCGCGCGATCAACGTGGCTGTAGCGGACAAGCCCGAAGGCCCATTTAAAAATGCGACGGGGAACAATCATTTAGCGGGACCGAACTGGGACTACATCGATCCGACGGTTTTTGTGGACGATGACGGTCAAGCCTACATCTATTTTGGAAACCCAACCCTTTATTGGGCAAAGTTGAACGACGACATGATTTCGTTTAACGGAGAAATTCACGCCACCGATATGAATAGTGGATTTGCTCCTGCAAACGAAGAATCCAAGTATACCGAAGGTCCGTGGATTCACAAGCGCGGAAACAAGTATTACATGATCTATGCGTCTCACGGAGTTCCCGAAAAAATTTCCTATTCCACGAGTAATTCGCCCACCGGTCCGTGGACTTGGGGCGGCGTCATCATGGAGCAGGGGAACAATACGGCGTTTACGAATCACTCCGGAATCATCGAATTTAAAGGACGCAGCTTCTTCTTTTATCACAATCAAAAAAATGTGAATGGAGGCGGTTACAGCCGTTCTACCGCTGTGGAAGAATTTACGTGGAATGCGGACGGATCCATTCCGACCATCACTTCCACCAATGATGGTGTGAAAACACCGATTCACAATTTGAATCCTTATAGCCGAGTGGAAGCGGAAACGAAGTCCTGGGTGGGCGGCATGACCGTTACAACGACGGATGCAAACGGCGATCCGGCAACGATCATCAACCATGTGAACGCAGAAAATGGCACAGTCTACCTGACGAATATGACGGAGGGCTTTTACACGAAAGTCCGTTCCGTGGACATGAGCGACGGTGCAGATAAAATCATTTTGGCAACCCGCGGAAATGGCGGTGAACTGGAACTTCACACGGAATCGGAAACAGGTCCGACCCTTGCAAAGATCCGGATTCCGGCAAGTTCCGCTTGGCAAGAAAACGCTTTTGAAGTTTCCGGTGCAGATGGCGTTCAAAACCTGTTCTTTGTGGTGAAACAGGGCGGTTTTGATTTTGACTATTGGTACTTGGAAAGTAACGCTGTAAAGATTCCTCAGCAGCCATATCAGGGAACTGCTGTCGAAATTCCGGGCGTTATCCAGGCGGAAAATTACGACGAACCGGGAACCGGTCAAAGTGGAAAGTCTTTTGAAGATTCTGACAGTGAAAATCAGGGAAAAGTTTACCGGAATGACGCTGTGGATATCGTCGGATTCAACTGCTCCGATGTAGATAATTCTGCGGATTGCGAAGGCTATGCAGTGGGCTATACGCAGGTCGGTGAATGGATGGAATACACGATTCAAGTAACAGCGAAAGGCTCTTATATGGTGAAAGCGAATGTGGCGACGCCATTTGAAACTTCGGGAATTCAGCTGTACGTGGACGATGAACCTGTGACAGAAGAAATCGTCCTTCCTAAGATCGATACGGCTTGGAATGTTTACAAGGAAGTGGAACTGGGTGAAGTTTCCCTTGAAAATGGGGAGCACATTTTGAAAGTTCTCGTTACCGGATCCTATGTGAATATCGACTGGTTGAGCATTGCAAATCCGGGAGACTTGGACGGACTCCGCAGCATTAAAAAGGATTCTCGGAAAGATTTTGAAAAATCGAATTTGCGCACAAATGGTAAATCTTTGTTCGTATATCGAAAGGGTAAAAAATTTGACCTGCTGGGAAATCAAATTCAATAAGGGGTAAATATATGGGAAAGTGCGATTTGAAAAGCTTTTTGATGGCGACTGCGATTTGTGCAGGCTCCGCAATGGCTGCAACGGTTTCGAATCCGATTATTTGGGGTGACGTTCCCGATGTATCTACAATCCGTGTAGGTGACGCGTATTACATGGTGAGCACCACGATGCATTTTGCACCGGGTGTTCCTGTGATGAAATCTACGGACCTTGCGCAATGGCGCATCGTTTCATATGCGTATGAAACTTTGGTGAATAACGATGAAATGAATCTGAACGGTGGCAAGAACGCCTATGGAAAGGGTTCCTGGGCCAGTTCCCTTGTGCATCATGATGGATACTTTTACATTATGACGCCTTCGTACACGTCCGGCAAAACCCATGTGTACAAGACAAAGGATGTGGAAAGCGGGGAGTGGAGCGAGACTACGCTTCCGCGCATGTTGCACGATCCATCCCTGTTTTTTGACGACGACGGATCCGTTTTCGTTTTTTATGGCAACGCTTCCGATGGCGTGGATTATATTGAATTGAATTCGGATGTCAGTGGATTCAAATCGGGAGGCCGTAGCGGAAAACTTTCGGGAACAAGCGTGGCTTCGGTCACCGGATCTGATGGGCTTTTTGAAGGTTCGCAGATGTTCAAGGTGAACGGAGAATATTATTTGTTCCGCATTGCTTGGCCGAGCGGCAAGTGCAGAACGGAAATCGTTTACCGTTCCAGTACCCTTTTGGGAACTTACTCCGGTAAAATCTTTTTGCAAAATGACGGTGTAGCTCAGGGTGGTATTTTTGATACTCCTGAAGGCAAGTGGTATGCGATGCTTTTCCGCGATTCCGGACCGGTGGGACGTATTCCTTATTTGATTCCGATGTCTTGGCAAGACGGCTGGCCGGTGGCTGATGGCGGTAAAGCTCCCCAGACCCTTGAACTACCGGAAAGTGCGCTTCCGGGTTATGGGCTTGTGACTTCCGACGATTTTGAATCGAGCGATTTGGCTTTGGAATGGCAGTGGAATCACAATCCGGATAATTCTGCATGGTCTACATCGGCAAATCCTGGACATTTGCGTTTGACGACAACTCGTACTGATGATGGCGTTTATACCGCCAAGAATACGTTGACCCAGCGAACCTTTGGCCCGGAATGCTCGGGAAGAATTTCAGTGGATGCCGCGGGCATGAAGGACGGTGATATTGCAGGCCTCGTCGCTCTTCAGGATACGATGGGATTTGTGGGAGTAAAAAAGACCGGCAATAGTTATAGTGCTGTGATGTACCACGGAACAAGTGAAGTGGCAAATAAACCGCTCCAGGGAAGCTCCGCCTATTTCCGAATCGATTTCAGCTTGCCTCTCGGAAGTGGAACGGCTACTTATTACTACAGTGAAGACGGAAAAACTTGGTCTGCAATCGGCGACAAAATGAACCTCTCCTATACCCTTGGCATGTTCGTCGGGTATCGCTTTGGACTTTTCCATTATGCGACAAAAACCGCTGGCGGTTATGCGGACTTTGACTGGTTCAAAATCGGTTCCAACGTGAATGATGAAATTTACCTTGACAATACCCAGGACGTGACACCTCCGGAACCTTATGGAGGAACGCCTGCAACGATTCCGGGTAAAATCGAAGTGGAAAACTATGACGTGGGAAAATCCAATAAGGCTTATTACGATTCGGATTCTCAAAATCAGGGAGAAGTTTACCGTGAAGAAGGTGTAGACGTTGTACAGGTCAATCCGGACGATGCGACGGAAGGCTATGCAATCGGTTACACGCAATCGGGCGAATGGCTCCGTTACACGGTTTCTGTGGAAGCTTCCGGAAAATATTTTCTTCAGGCTCGCGTGGCGAGCGGTCTTGAAGGTTCGGGATTTAGGCTTTACATGGATGATGCTGCGATAACCGATTCTGTTCAGGTTCCCCAGGGAGAAAGCTGGGACACCTATGAAACTTTGAATATCGGTGAAGTGGAACTCTTTGCTGGAGAACACACTTTGAAACTCGTCATTACGGGCAGCTATGTGAATATTGACTGGATCCAATTCTGCGTCGAAGAAAATTGCGCGGATCGCACTGGAATTATGCCGCGGATGGTGAATCTTACAACACCGAAGCAGAAAACGGCTTACGTGTTCGGCATTACGGGCAAATTCTTGGGTAAAGTCACGTTGAGCGGAGAAAATCTTTCTTCCGACCTCAAAAATAGTGGTTACGCAACCGGTTCTTATTTGATCCGGGTTGGTAACCGGTTACAACGTGTGAACGTCGCTTTTTAATGGTTTTTCCACTTTTACAGAGAAACGGCATCTAGGATGCCGTTTCTTGTTTTGCATGTAGGGGAATCCTCCCAAAATTCTATATTTGCGAAGGAATTTTAAAAGGATTGACTTAAAATGAAAGTTTCTTTGAATTGGCTCCGTCGTCATGTGGATCTTCCGGAAAGCGCTGAAGAAGTGTCGAAGGCTTTGACCTCTATCGGTCTTGAAGTGGAAGGCATGGAAGAACCGGCGAAGCAATATGAAAAGCTTGTCGTGGCAAAGGTTTTGACTTGCGAAGCTCACCCGGACAGCGATCACTTGCACATCACCACGGTAAACGATGGCAAGGAAACGATTCAGGTGGTCTGCGGTGCTCCGAACGTGGCTGCCGGTCAAACGGTAGTGCTCGCTCCCATCGGAGCGGAACTTCCGCTTCCGGATGGCAAGTCTTTGAAAATGAAAAAATCCAAGATCCGTGGAGTGGAAAGCTTTGGCATGATCTGTGCCGAAGACGAAATCGGCCTTTCTGACGACCACGGTGGAATCATGGTCTTGGACGATAAGATTCCGGCAGGTACGCAGTTTATCTCCCTCGGACTTTACGACGCCACTTATGAACTGAACGTAACACCGAACCGTCCGGACGCTCTTTCCCATCGTGGCGTAGCCCGAGAACTGGCTGCTAAGTTTGGCCGTCCCCTGAAGCCGCTCGCTTATAAGCTTACCGAAGATGCTTCGAAGGAAGCTGCTTCCGAAATCAAATTGACCGTTGAACCGGGTGCAGGTTGCTCCCGTTACGTGGGTCGCGTCATTGAAAATGTGAAAGTGGGACAATCTCCGGCATGGCTTTCCCGTCTGCTTAAGTCTGTGGGCATGAGCAGTGTGAACAATGTGGTGGACGTTACGAACTTCATTTTGATGGATATCGGTCAGCCTCTTCACAGCTTTGACATGTCCAAGTTGAACGGTGCAGAAGTCGTGGTGCGCAAGGCGAAACCGGGTGAAAAGATCGAAACCTTGGATCACAAGGAACACGATTTGACCACAAGCGACCTTGTCATTTGTGATGGCGATCGTCCGTCCTGCGTAGCCGGTGTGATGGGTGGCGTCGAAAGCGAAATCACTGATTCGACGACGAAGGTCTTTTTGGAAAGCGCTTGGTTTAATCCTACCGTTGTGCGTAAACAGGCTCACCGCCTTTGCACATCTACCGATTCGAACTACCGCTTTGAACGTGGCATCGATTATACGATGCAACGTGAAGCCGACGATTACGCTTGCGCATTGATTCAGGAAGTTGCCGGCGGAAACGTTCTGAAGGGAACCGTGGAATATACGGGTGAAGATCACCAAAAGGATCCTTTTGTGGTGACGCTTCGCGCGTCTCGCGTAACAAAAGTTTTGGGCATTACCCTTTCGGAAGATGAAATTACTCGGTATTTGACGGGCATTGGCCTAAAGCATTTGGGCAATATGACTTTCGAAATTCCGCCGTACCGTCCGGATCTTGAACGGGAAGTGGATTTGATCGAAGAAGTGGCGCGCCTTGTTGGCTTTGATAATATCCCCTATGACGTGCCTTCCTTCAAAATCAAGCCGAACGATCTTCCGGCTGAAGAAGTTCTTGGCCGCCGTATCCGTTACACTCTTTCTTCCATGGGCTTGCACGAATGCATTTCTCTCCGTTTCACGAGCGCTGCAAATACGCAGGCCGTGTTCGGCGAACCGAATGATGCAGATCCGCGATCGAAGCCTGCAAAACTTTTGAATCCGTTGTCTGAAGATTTGGGCTGCGTTCCTACTTCTTTGATTCCGATTCTTCTCAAGTCCGTTGCCGATAACGAAAAGAACCGTCCGGGTTCCGTTCGCTTGTTCGAAAATGGCAAGGCTCAGTTCCAGAACGTAGAACGCAAGGATGACCGCGATCCGGGCTTTACCGAAAAGCCTGTTCTTTGCGCTGTCATCGCTGGCCATTGGAAAATGGAAGCTTTGGACGACAAGCCTCGTGATGTGGAATTTGCAGACATCAAAGGCCTTGCCCTTTCGTTCTTTAAGCGCCTTGGAATTTCCGCAGAAATCCGTACCGTGGAAGAAAAGGAAAAGTTCCTCCACCCGGGCAAGCAGGCTCTTATTATGAGCGGAAAGACTGTGTTCGGCTCCATTGGCATGGTCCATCCGGCTGTGCTCAAGGCTTTTGATATCAGCTATGCTACTGCCCTTTTCGAAGTGGATCTGGATAAGGTTTTGAAGGCTCAAGAAAAGAAGGTGGTATTCACTCCGTTCAGCCGTCAGGTTTTCATGACCCGCGACATTTCCATGATCGTTTCGGAACGTACGACGAACGAATCCATTCTTGAAAAGCTCAACTCTTTCAAGGTGAAGAACCTGGTGAAGGTCGAACTCAAGAGCGTTTACCAAGGTGTCGGAATCCTTCCGGGTCAAAAGAACATGGTCTATTCGTTCACGTACCAGTCTATGACGGAAACCCTCACGGATGAAGTGGTGAACAAGGCTCACGACAAGCTTCGCGAAAAGCTTTCTGCTGACGGTGAAATCACACTCCGTTAAAAGGATTGTCGAGTATGGCTTATATTGCAATGGCGCGCAAATGGAGACCGGAATCGTTTAACGATCTGGTTGGCCAGGAGCATATCGCTAAGACGATTGAAAATGCAATCGTTGGCGGTCGTTTGCATCACGCGTTCCTTTTTACGGGAACACGAGGTGTCGGTAAAACGACTTCGGCGAGAATTTTGGCGAAAACGTTGAACTGCACAGGCGGAGATCCCCTTGTGCCGTGCGGCAAGTGCAAAAGCTGTCTCGACATTGCGAGCGGTCATCCGATGGACGTGATTGAAATCGATGCCGCTTCCAATACCGGTGTGGATAATATCCGTGACCTTTTGGAACAGACCCAGTATACGCCGATGATCGGCAAGTACAAGGTGTTTGTGATCGATGAAGTTCACATGCTTTCGAAGGGTGCTTTCAACGCACTCTTGAAAACTTTGGAAGAGCCTCCTCCCCATGTGATCTTTATTTTTGCGACGACCGAAGTTAACAAAGTGCCGCAAACGATCCTTTCCCGAGTGCAGCGCTTTGACTTTAAGCGCCTTACTACAAAGCAGATTACAAGCCGTCTCAAATATATTTGCGAAAAGGAATCCATTTCGACGGATGCGGAAGCCCTTGGCATGATTGCTGAAAAAGCGGACGGCTCCATGCGTGACGCCCTTACGTTCTTTGATCAGGCTTATGCATTTACAGGCAACGATATGAATGCGGATTCCGTCCGCTCCGTTTTGGGCGTTCCGCCCAACGATCTTTATTTCGCCCTGCTTGAATCCATTGAAAAGCACGATCTCAAGGGAACTTTTGCCGTTGTAGATAAAGCTTCCGAAACGGGTGTGGAATTTGCGCCGCTTCTTGACGGATTCGCCAAGTTTGTGCGCAACCGCTTGTATGTGAAAGTTGGCGGCATTTCGGCAGAAGAATTGAACATTTCCGAAGGCCTTTTTGACAAATTGAATTCTTGCGCTCCGGCTCTTGGAAATGGCGATCTTTTGCGGATCGCTCGCATTCTGACCGATTTGCAAGGAAATATTCGCCGCAGCACGAACCCCCGCCTGCTCGTGGAATCGGCGTTTGCGAGAATGGCTTATCTCGACAGGGTCGTGGATTTAAAACGCGCCTTGGCCGCCATCAACGACCCTGCTTCCCAGGGTTCAAAAAAAAAATTAACTGAACCGCAGGTTCAGGCTCCGGCAGCAGCTTTTACGGCTCCGGCGCCTATTCCGCAAGCGGCTCCTGCGCAACCGGCGCCTTCCGACTCTCCTTTTACAATCGACTTCGATGGCTTTGACGCTCCAAAGCCCGCTCCGGCTACTGAGGCTTCTTCTTTTGAAGTTTCCGCTGCACCCTCCGCTCCGCCTTCCATAGACATGAACGTTCCGGAAATCGATCCTTCCATGGCTATCGATTTTGGTGGAGCTCCGGCTTTTGACGATGAACATGGCTTTGACGATGGTCCAAGCTTTACCGATGCTGCGGAGGATTTCGGCGGGGTACAGTCGATTACACGTTACGACATTTGCAATTCTTGGCAGCAGTTGATTCGCAGTAGTTTTTCGCAGGAAATGGGATTCTTTGCCACAAGCTTAAACGGCTCTACTTTGGAACATGGAGATTTTCAAGAAAATCCCTTCCGTTTGAAAGTCGTTTATCCGGCGGCGTTCAAGTGGGGATACGACCAGATGATGACCCGGGACGATTACCGCGATCGCCTGGTAAATATTTTGGAAGACCGCTTGCAGACGAAAGTGGCTGTGACCTATGAATTGTTAGAACCGAAGCCTGGAGAAGACATTTCCGCCGTTCCTTTGACCCCGTGGGAATCCGATTTGCAGAAAGAACCGGGGCTTGCGGAATTTACGCAAAGGTTTATGGCGGAACTCGTTGCCACTCGTACTGTTTCGAAGAATCTGGATGAAGAAAATTCGGACGGGGAACAGTGTGCGGTGACTCCCGAACAAGAATAAAATTGTATTTTAATCCTCAAAAAAAGGAAAGCCCTATGAACATGCAGAAAATGTTGAAGGACTTGCAGAAGATGCAGTCCAAAATGGTAAAAGCCCAGAACGATCTTCAGGCTCAGAGCTTTGAAGCGGAAGCGGGCGGTGGTATGGTGAAAGTTGTGCTCAACGGTCAGGGCATTATGACATCCATTAAAATCAACCCGGACGCTGTGGACAAGGATGACGTGGAAGCTCTCGAAGATTTAATCATGGCTGCCGTGAACTCTGCAACGAAAAAGAAGGACGATACGTCCAAGGCGAGCATGGAAGAACTCACCGCAGGCATGCGCATTCCGGGTCTTATGTAATCCCGTAGCTGCGGCAAAGAAAAACGACCGACTGTGTAAAACAGCGGTCGTTTTTCTTTTAAAGCTTCGAAAAATTAATAAGCGCCGTCGCTTTTGAACACCGCTTTGAAGGTCTTTGCCACGAGCTGCAAATCGATGCCAAAATTTGAATGGCGAACGTACTTGTTGTCGAGACGCATTTGACCTTCGAACGGAATGTCGCTTCGCCCGCTGACCTGCCAAAAGCAGGTGAGCCCCGGTGTAACGGAAAGGCGCATTTTGTGCCACGGCAAATATTCGGCCACTTCCGACGGGAGGGGTGGACGGGGACCCACGACGGACATGTCTCCGCAGAGAATGTTGAACAGCTGGGGAAGTTCATCCAGGCTGAACTTGCGAAGGATATGACCCATCGGATAGATGCGGGGGTCGTTTTTCATTTTGAACGTGGGACCGCTGGATTCGTTGAACTTTTGCAGTTCCTTTTTCCGTTCTTCCGCATCGATATACATACTGCGGAATTTGTACATCGTAAAAAGCTTTCCGTTTTTACCGACACGGGTTTGCTTAAAGATGATAGGTCCTTTGGGATCGCTGAACTTGACGATCAGAGCGCAGGCGATTAAAATCGGAGAGAGCAGAAGGATTCCGCAGAACGACGAAACGATGTCGAAAGTCCGCTTGATAACTTCTTTGACGCTAAACGAAATTTTGTTCGTCTGGGAAAGGATGTCTCCGTAAAAAAGACGTTTAAGGGAGAAAAATCCGTTGTTTCGGATGTTGAACTTGGCAATGGATTCGTCGAGTTCTTGATCCTGTTTTTCTTGCAATCCGGTGTAAATGCTTGC
>JAGDBD010000103.1 GCA_017959225.1 Fibrobacter sp.
TCGGCATCGGCAGGCTTTTTGTTCGAATAGCAGGTTCCCTTTTCGTTGTATTCATATTCGTCGCTGTCGATAAATGCGTACGTGGAGAAGGTCACCGTCTGAAGCTTGGTCTTATTGCCGTCTTCATCTTTGATATTTGCAAACTTGAGCGTGTCATAGTCGCTGTTCACAGCAAAGCGCGGAATACTTGCAAGGGTATCCGTTGCGCCGACGATGTAAATCTTTTTGCCCTTCTGCTTCACCACGGTAATCGGCTGGTTCGAAGTCACGAGAGAATCGTCGAAATCATCGATTTCTTTATCAAATACCGCTACAAGGGTGTCCATAGCGGAAACCGTACCAAATGTGCTTTCAAGCTTCGGAGGATCGTTATCTACAGATCCGCAGGCGGAAAGTCCGAGGAAGGAGATGGCAAGTGCGGAAGGAATTATTCCCTTAAAAAGGCTCATTTCATTTACTCCAAATAAATTTTAGTTCCTCATAAAGTTACATTTTATCCAAACTTTTCGCTAGTACCCTTTGTATATAGTGTGATAAAATGAACGCATTCCAAAAGATCGCTGCGACGGTAGGCCGTGTGTTCCCCCGTCCGAATAAAAAGGTTTTCATTTGGCTCGGCTTCTTTATTGTACCGTGCATTGCCGCATTCGTGGCGATTTACCTGTACTTTGCAAGTCTCGTTCCCACGCTGCCCTCCTTGCAACAGCTCGAAGATATCGATCCGAAGCTGGTGACTACCGTTTACGACAAGGACAGCCTTCCGGTCCACGAATTTTTTGTGGAACGCCGCATGTGGACTCCCATAGACTCCATTCCGCAGATGCAGATGAATGCGGTAATGGCAACGGAAGACCGCGACTTTTATTCGCACTGGGGATTAAACATCGTCGCAATTCCGAAAGCGGTCATCCAGTCCGTTACCCGTGGCGATAAAATCCGCGGAGCGTCCACGTTGACGCAGCAGCTTTCAAAGCTCCTGTTCTTAACGCCGGAACGCAAGCTTTCGAGAAAAATCAAAGAAGCGATGACTTCCATCCGCATCGAGCAGACTTACACCAAGCGCGAAATCATGGAATTCTACATGAACGAAGTTTACCTGGGCGGAGGTAACTACGGATTCCAAGCGGCAAGCGATTTCTACTTCGGAAAACCCCTCGATAGCATTTCGATTCCCCAGATGGCGATTCTCGCCGGCATGCTCCAACGTCCGGAAGGTTACCGCCCCGACCGCCACCCGGAGGCTGCCCTTGAACGCCGTAACACGGTCCTTTACGCCATGCAATCCGCAGGTTACATTTCAAAAGAGGATTACAAGCGTTACATCGAAGAGCCCATTGAAACGAACAAGCATCAGGTTGGCAACGGTTCGGGCCTTTACTATTACGAAGAAATCCGCAAATTCATGGAAAACAAATACGGTCAAAAATCCTTGTATGCGGATGGTGTAAACATTTACAGCACCATCGATCCTCGCATTCAGGCTTTTGCCGAAGAAGTCGAAACAAAGCACATTGCGCGCATTCGTAAGCGCATGCAGCAGCGCGCAGTTTGGAAGCTTGGACTTTCCGCCAAATACAACATGCATGCGGACTCGGTTGTCGCCCATTTCGACAGCGTTTACGCTCTTTTCAAAAAGGATTACCTGGCAAAGGATACCGCTTCCGATCCGACCAAGTGGCGTTTCCCAGATTCTCTGCGTTACCACGCTCCGCAAATGGCCATGATCCTGATCGAAAACGGAACAGGCGCCATCCGCGCCATGGTCGGCGGAAACAGCTTCCACGAATCCCGTTGGAACCGCGCTGTGCAGTCTCTCCGTCAACCGGGATCTTCCTTTAAGCCCATCGTGTACGCCACAGCTGTCGAAGCAGGAGCTTCTCCCTGTGACTCCATTAACGACCAGCCTGTAACGATCGAAGACGAA
>JAGDBD010000002.1 GCA_017959225.1 Fibrobacter sp.
GAAAGACCGAGCTGCTTGGCAACGACTTCCTGGAGGTAGTCCTTGACAGAGAGCTTCTTCGGGTTCTTTTCGGACATGAAGAATTCCTGGTCTTCGAGAACGATTTCCTTGAGCACCTTGGCGACGCGGCCGTCAATCTGGCGCTGCAGGAATTCGGGCTTCGGAGCCTTGCCGGAAGCTTCGATCTGAGCCTTGGCAATTTCCTTTTCCTTTTCGATCGTTTCAGCCGGAACTGCAGCATCGTTCAATGCAACCGGAGCGAAAGCAGCGGCCTGCATAGCGATGTCCTTAGCAGCAGCCTTGAGGGCAGCTTCGTCAGCAGAACCTTCGTAGGAAAGTTCAGTAATCACACCGATCTTACCGTTCATGTGGCTGTAAACGCCAAACACGGAGTTCGGGGCTTTCTTGATTTCCTGGAACTTGCGGAAGTCGATGTTTTCCTGGATCTTGACGAGCACGTCCTGAAGCACATCGTTCACCTTCTTGCCGTCCACAACAGCGTTCTTCAAGTCTTCCACAGAGGCGACAGCCTGAGTTTCAACAGCCTTGACAGCCAAGTTTGCGAGAGCGACGAAGTCGGCGTTGTTAGAAACAGGTTCCGTTTCGCAAGAAAGTTCGAAAGCAGCAGCTTTGTCAGCCGTTTCTACGAGGTAGATACGGCCTTCCTTCGCAGCCTTGTCTGCGCGCTTTGCAGCGACAGCAGCACCCTGCTTGCGGAGGAGTTCAACAGCCTTGTCCTGATCGCCTTCAGCTTCGATCAAAACCTTCTTGCACTGCATCATGCCCACGCCAGTCTTCTGACGGAGCTCGTTAACCATAGCGGCAGTAATTTGAATTGCCATTATTACTTTTCCTCAGATTTTGCGGACTTGTCTTCTGCCTTGTCAGCGGACTTACGCGGACGGCTGGAACGCTTGCGCTGAACCGGAGCGTCATCGTACTTCTTGGCAGCGGATTCTGCATCAGCATTCTTAGCGACTTCGGAACGAGTCGTTACGTTGTCTGCAATGTAGTCCACGATGAGCTTGATGGACTTCACAGCGTCATCGTTAGCCGGAACCGGGTAATCCACGAGGGTCGGATCGACGTTCGTGTCGCAGATACCGATGATAGGAATGTGGAGACGACGAGCTTCTGCCACAGCGATGTGTTCGTGGTGGAGGTCCGTGACAACAATGAGGCCCGGGAGGGTTGCCATTTCACGGATACCGCCGAAGACGCTGAGCATCTTGTCGCGGAGACGAGTCTTGTCGAGGACTTCCTTCTTGGAAAGAACCTTGAAGAGACCTTCGGATTCCATCTGGTCGATCTTGTCGATCTGCTTGATGGACTTGCGAACAGTCTGGAAGTTGGTGAGCATACCACCGAGCCAACGGTTGGAAACGAAGAAGTGGTTGGTCTTCTTAGCAGCTTCTTCAACGATAGCGCGTGCGGTCGGCTTGGTACCGACGAAGAGAACGCTCTTACCTTCGCTCGAAATACGAGCAGCGACCTTGCCAGCTTCTTCGAGGAGCTTGATCGTCTTGTCGAGGTTGATGACGTAGATGTCATTCTTCTTGGCAAGGATGTACGGCTTCATCTTCGGGTTCCAACGCTGAGCCTGGTGACCAAAGTGAGCGCCTGCAGAGAGCAATTCTTCAACGGAAGGCAAATTTGCCATGATGTTTTTCCTTTTTTCGGTTATTCTTCCCGGCCTGAACGAAATCGCAAAGCGGGACCTGATTTGGGTTAAAGTCCAGCCACCGAAGCGATTTTTTACAAGCCGGTGCTTGGTTATACCCTGGCGAAATTGCCAAGGCAGGGTAAATTTAGCAAAAGGCAAGAACCCTAGCAACTGCGCTCTAAGCAAATATCACGGATTCTCGGCATCTGCACCGCTCGAGCTGCTGCAATAGGGATTATCCGGATCAGCACATGGATCCTGGGGAATCGTCTGATAGCAGCGGACAGCCGCTCCTACAGTCTTTTTCACCGTAAAATCGATATTTCTGCTGAAACTAATTCCGTAATTTCCTTCCTTAGCATAAAGGCTTCCACGGCCACCCACATCCTTACCGCCGCCCTGCACGGACCAGTAATAGAAATTTTCGCCAACTTCCTTAAATTCGCCGTCTTCATAATAGCCACCGGGCAAAGCTGTGAAGCCAAGCGCATTCGTGCAACCTTCGAGCCTCCAGCCTTCCTGCGCGCAATACTCAACCGCCTGAATTTTCCACACAAATTCTGCCCAAACCCATTTGTCGGCATACAGGAACCAACCGTCAGGACAAAGTCCCTGGTATTCAAGGTTCATGGGCATTCCTGTTTTGCCGGTAAACTCTTCATCGTTGTATTTGGGATCTACATTCATGGCCGCAGCCCAAGTATAAAGACGCCCGTACTTGGAACAGGAATCCCGATCGTTATTCGGGCACCCGGAGCGTCCTAACAAATTCGGATTGGCGAGGGAATCCGCATAGTTCAAGTTTTCAGCCATAAAGCGGATGTAGCCATCTACTTCTATATACTTGTACACATGTCCGTCACGTTCGTCAGTAACCTCTCCATAAGAAAGCGCCGGATTCAAGTAATTCCACGCGAGATGCTTTTCGACATAGGGAGCAGAGCTGGAGCTTTCTGCAGAAGACGACATTTCGGAAGAAGAGCTGAGCATCAAAGAACTCGACGACTCTTCCAAAGGCTCAATCTGAGAGCTGGACGATTCCAACGGTTCCGGGGACGAACCGGAATCGCCACCGCAAGAAATCAGCAAGCCACCCAAGCAGAACAAACCCAATAGTTTCCGCATAAATTAATTCTCCATATTTCCAAAAAGTGAGGATTCTCCCTCTTTTCAAACAAAAATAACCTATTTAAAATACGCGATCGTCTGTAAACGTTTTTTTACAAGATTAAGTTGTTAGAATCCATTCTCTAAAACATCGATCGCGACAAAGAGAGCCTTCGCAAGCCGAGGCACGGCGATTTGATTGCTTCGCTACGCACGCATTTACATGTTGCACGAAACGCGCCTCTCTATGGCAGGCGCACAGCGTCATACCAGCAGTGCCCTAAAAAAAGAAAAGCTCCCATAAGGGAGCTTTTCTTTGAATTTTGCAATTCGAGAAGCGGAGATTAGCGCTTGGAGAACTGGAAGTTCTTACGAGCCTTCTTGTGGCCGAACTTCTTACGTTCCACAGCACGAGAGTCGCGAGTCATGAGACCCTGCTTCTTGAGAGCGGACTTGTCTTCTGCATTGTTTGCGACGAGAGCGCGAGCAATGCCGAGACGAACTGCACCCATCTGGCCAGCAATGCCGCCGCCGTGAGCGTTAACTTCGACGTCCCACTGATCACCGTTTTCGAGGACTGCGAACGGGAGGTTTACAATCATGTTCTGAACGTCAGAGTGGAAGTATTCCTTAAAATCGCGACCGTTGATGGTGCGCTTGCCGGTACCCGGCTTCAAGATAACAGCAGCGATGGCGTTCTTGCGACGACCGGTGCCACGGTAGATCTTCTTAGATTTTGCGGTAGTAATAGCTTTATCCTCCGTCCTAGAAATCGATGCTTACGGTTTCGAGGTGTTGGGCTGCGTGCGGCTGTTCCGCGCCAGCGTAGATTTTGAGTTTCTTCAGCATCTTCTTGCCGAGTGCGCTATGCGGGAGCATGCCCCAGATAGCTTCGGTAAGCGGAGCAGTCGGGTGCTTGGCGATCAAATCAGAATAAGTGATCCAGCGTTCGCCACCGATGTGACCGGTGTGATGGAAATACTGCTTCTGTTCAGCCTTCTTACCGGTGGTAAGAACCTTTTCTGCATTGATAATCACCACGTAGTCGCCAGTGTCGACGTTCGGGGAGTAGATAGCCTTGTGCTTGCCCATCAAAAGGCGAGCAGCAGCGGTAGCAACGCGGCCGAGGGGCTTGCCTTCAGCGTCGATGAGCTTCCACTGACGAGTGACCGTCTTCGGGTTCACCATAATGGTTTTCATGTCATTCCTCTAAAGTTTCTGCAAGCACAAAAACGTGTCGCAGTCCGGGATCAAAATTAGAAACCCTGATGCAAAAAGCAAGGGCAAAAAAGTCTTATTTTTGCACTTTTTGGCTAAGATACAGCCATTTTTATTCTATCAATTATACCAATCACTACAATTGATAGAATACATTTCCTCGTTTCAGGGTCCATTTCCCCATCTACTTCACCAAAATTTTGCGGGAGCCAAGTCCATTCACCTGCACCATGTAAATTCCATTTGGCAAGTTTTCAAGGTTCACCGTAGTCTTTGCAGAAGCAAGGATTTCTCGGTGGAATCGCTGACCGTTCAGGTTTGCAATCGTGAGAACCTTGCCAGTCTGGTGTTCTTTAAGGCTCACCGTGAGCAAACGATTTTGCTGTTGAATACTGAAGGTCGCCACCGGCTTCGCTTTAGGCAGTGTGGATTTGGAAAGATCCGACGAAACTTCATCGTAACGCGTTGCAAGCGCCATAAGGTACCACGTCGTATGCGGAATCCATTGTTCAATCCAGCGCCAGTTCTGCCAAGATTCAGTAAAGCCGACAGATCCGACTCCGTCCGAATCCCAAGCAATTCCAGAACCGTCCACATTTTTCCCCGTAATGCCGTTTGCAATGCCGCCAGCAAGCGTTGCGTCATAATTAGATTGACCATCATAAATTCTTGGATTTTTAAGCCCCTTGCCGTACATCATGCAGACCCCATAAGGATTCTTTCCCAAAATCCAGTCCAACTGATTCGTCGCATACTTTTCCGATTCAGTCCGAGGTTCATTTAAAACGGTTGCCGCATAAGCCACCGCAGCCGAAAGGCTTGCAATACGCGCATCTTCACCCTGCCACCAATATCCGCTTTCGTTGTCATGGGGAATAAAGAATCCGTCTTTAAGCTTTCCGTCCGTCAAATACGTTTGGCGCGCATAGCCAAAAGGATTATCCTCCTGGTTCGTCATCCGAATTAACCAATCGTAATGCGTTTTTACCGTTGCAAGTGCCGTTTGCGCATAATTATTCGAGCAGCCACAACCCAAGCAAGTCGGGCAAGCCCATACGTTTGCAAACGAGCCTTCTAAAGATTCATCATGCTCCGTATAATCTAGTTTCGCTTCCACCTCTGCATAACGAATCAGGGCAATCAGCGGAAGACCGGCGTCACTTGCATGCCAAAATGGACGAGTCTTCGCGTCGTCGCTCCAAAAGAATCCGGTTTCGCTCAAGCGACCAATCAAATGGATGGCACGGGTACGCGCAGTCATCAGATAGGATTTATCACCTGTCGCTGCATAAAGTTCCGTTGCAGCGAGAAGTGCCGTGTAATCATCGATAATATTTTCTTTGCCGTCATCGCAATAGGCGCAAGCCCCATCCATTGTCTGTTTAGACTGCAAATGTTCAAAGGCACGAATGGCACCTGCTAAATACTGCGCACGTGTAGAATCGCCATCCTTTTCGAGAGTCGAAGCCTTTGCAAGAGCGGCAATGGCCATGCCGCCACCTTCACGGAAAGCCGTTTGATAATCTGCACTCTTGTCTCCATCCGGTCCGCTGAACGCACAAATTTCACGTGTTGAAGCCGGATCGCCCCAACCGTCAAAAACGGTCATGTAGAAATACCCTTCGGGACTTAACATGCGAAGCAAAAAGTCTGCACCGTAAAGGGCTTCCGTTTGGGGATCCGTTTTTGCCGAAGCTGCAACAGCAGCAATGTATGTAGGAATATGTTCTGCCGTAAAAGCAAGAACCCAAACAGAAAGCGGAATCTGCTGCGGGTTCAAATAGTTCGCATAGGAAAGGTGAGAAAAATATTTGCTCACGTCACCGCTGGCATCATACCAGCCGCCCTGCACATTGCGTCTTTCGCTCGAACCGTAAATGCCGATAGACGCATCCAAATTAAAAATGTACGGATCATCGGCACGGTCATCGTAAAAATAGTCGAGAACCGTTGAAAGCGTATTCGTCGAAAGGGCATATTCCGAAACCGTAAACGCTCCCGAAGTCGAACCGTCTGCAAGTTGAACCGTGTAAGTTCCCGCTGAAAGATCCGACCCCAGATCAATCGTATAAAAGCTTCCGGCAGAAAGCCAGTTGTCGGGATTGAACCCTTGCGAAAGCGTCCCTGTCGAAACTACAGCGCCATCCTTGAATAGCGAATAAGCCGTATTCCCAAGATCGGTCGTATTTTTTACAATGACCGTTACCGGTTTTCCCTTATCATAGCCGACCTGGTTGTAATAAAAAGTCGCTGCGGCATTCGCAAATGCCACAAACCCCAAAGATGCGAAGAAAAGTCTTTTCATATTTTACAATTTACACTTATTCCAAAGGATCCGCAAAAAGCCTATCCAAAAAAGCTTCATTTAGACGTAAAAAAAGTTCTTCTCGTTTAACACAGATTCACCGTCATAACGATAAGCGGCCAGCACTCCCGTTCCCTTGTACGAAGCGATGCTGTAATCTAAGCAGCAAACGTTTGAACGGAAAAGCATCGGTTTCCCTTCTAACCAATAATGCCCAAAAAAGTCCGGACGTTCCGTTTCACGGTAAAAATCTCGCATTTGAACTTCTGCAGAAAGCGGTTGTGCAGGAATCTTAACGCCCGGTTGGAACGACAGATCTTTCAGCGTTTTTCCTTTGGGATCGATCCACCATTTGATGCGAGCTCGGGTGCGAAGCACGTCTTCGCTGTCGCGATAAGACGCTCCATTTTCAAGACCCACTTCCGGACCTTGGACCGTGTCCATTACGGCTCGGCGGATCTTTTTGTCCGCAAGGATGCGGAAAAGATTTTCCCTGTTACCGATGGTTTCTAAGCCTTCGTTTCGCAGCGTCTGAATATTTTCCAGGTCAAAGCATGCGTGCTGAGCTCTAAACCCATCTGTTTCGATAAAAAGCGGAAGCGATAAAAACCAATCCAGATGATCGAAAAATTCCGGCTGATGCTGTTGAAAAGAAGCGAGGGTTTTGGAATGGATCAAAATTTTGTTGATCGTGTGTTCCCGCAGATACCCGCCGTCAGGATCCTTTTGCCAAAAGTAAAGCGCGTTCAACTCGTGATTGCCCAGTATGGCTTGAGCACTTCCGGCTTCCACCATGTTGCGAACGATCCGTACAGCGCCACGAGCGTCCGGGCCGCGGTCAATGTAATCGCCGAGGAAAATAGCCGTATTTGTCGGATGACGATATGCACCGTTCACTTCGGCATAGCCGAGCTTTTGAAGCAGAGCTTCCAAGCGTTCCCGATGGCCGTGAATGTCTCCGATAAAATCGATCAAAGGTTCCCTGCCTTAAAACGCATGATCATTGTACCGGAAATGCTCAAGCGGCCCGTGTAATCGCCGATGTCTTCACGGTCCACCCATTTCGCATATTCGAGTTCCGCTTCTTGCACGGTAATTTCTGGAGAACCGTCCAGTTCCGCAGTAAAACCTGCGATCAGCGAATTGGAAAAAGGCCAAGGTTCACTTCCGATATAACGGATATTTTTCACAGACACTCCGGTTTCTTCCTTGACTTCTCGCACCACAGCCTGTTCCAAGGATTCGCCCATGTCCACAAAGCCCGAAATCAAATAAGGTTTACGATCGGGATTGTTTAAATTGTGAGCCATCAAAAGTTTATTTCCCCACGTGACCGAAACGATCACCACCGGGCAAATTTTTCCGTAGACAACATTTCCGCATTCCTTACAGATAAACGCACGTTCATCCGCTTTGCGTTGCATGGGCGTTCCGCAGTGACCGCAAAAACGGTTTGACTGTTCCCACCGCGACATGTGCGCAGCCACCGCACCACCAAAAGCGAGGGGCATATCCGGCATGGTGCGGAAAAAGCGATCTTTAACCAGTTCAAATTCGGAATTTTCCTTGGCAAAGTTTTCGTCCGACGAGAAAAAAGCTTCTTCGTCGATGGAAAAAAGATAATGCAGATCTTTAGAAATTCCAGGGGCTACCGATTCCGCATCCGAAACTTTCGGAAGCGCAAAGGATTCGGAATCTTTTTTGAGCAGCACGTAATTGTTTTCGGTGTAAATCACATAGTCCGAAGATTTCGGCGACTGCACACGAAATTCGTTGTGCATGACACGTGGTGCGATTTCGTACATCATACGCGGCGACCTTCTCTTTTATGTTCTCTCACAAATGCCAATGCGCGACTTTTGCGACGGGCATGTTCCTGCAAATCTACGGCCACGTCGAATTCATCGACAATTTCACGTCCGAGGATTTCTTCCAAAACATCTTCCAAGGAAGCAAGGCCTGCAATGGATCCATATTCATCCACAACAGCAACGATATGACCCCGCTGTTTTAAGAATCGAATTAAAAGTTTATCTAAAGTCAAGCTGTCCGGAATGAACTGGATCGGTCGCATCAAATTTTTAATCGGGACGTCGCGTTTGCCTTCGGCAACAAGATTGTAAACGTCCCGTCGCATAATGAGGCCCAGCCATTTTTCTTTATCGTTTGGATCGTAAACCGGTATGCGGGAAAAAGGCCAGTTGGGAACTTTATCCAGTTCTTTGCCAATTGTACTGTTTTGCGGAAGTGCAAATACCACTTGCCGTGGCGTCATGACTTTTCGCACCGGGATCGATTTGGAAGCGAGAATGTTTTTGATGACAACCGCCTGCTGCCCATCGATAATTTCATCCCGCAGTCCCAAATTCACCAAACTGTTGATATCGTCCACACTGACTTCGGGTTCTTCTTTTTTCCTTTTAGTCCAATGCTTGGTAATGGTCATGCAAAGTTTAATGAGTCCTGTATACGTCAAAAAAATCGTGATGTAATACATGGGCACAGCGCAAATCGGCCCGACTTTTCGAGCTTGTTTCACACCGATCGTCTTAGGTGTAATTTCACCAAAAAGCAGAATAAAAACGGAAAGTACAATCGGAAACACCAGTTGTCCAAAAGTTCCAAAATGGGCAATTGCAAGGGATGTAGCAAGAGAAACGCCAAGGGTGTTCGCCACGGTATTAAAAATCAAAACCGAAGCGATATAACGATCGATGTTCGTTTTGACATGTTCAATATAACGTGCTGTAAAAGCGCCCTTCTTTTTAAGAATATCCACAGACGAAGCCGGGAAGCTGTAAAAAGCGGCTTCCGTAAACGAACAGAACGCAGAACAACTTAAACAAAAGACAATCGCAAAAAGGGTCAAAAACATACTAGAAAGATATGAATTTTTCGACAGCGGAAAAAACCTTTACCGCCTGGGTATCCACATTTGAAAATACGCTTTGCACAAACTCCGGAATGGGAGCTTCTTTTTTTTGCAAATCCGCTTGAATGTTGGGAAGCGAAAGATGCTTTGTTTTAATAAACAGCATTCCCATGCAGAAGGTAAGAGGCTCGATCCGCGAAGCCACTACGCAAGGGGTTTTGGCTAAAGTCGCTTCGACAATAGCAGATCCGGGTCCGCTGACGACGCACTGTGCCGACTGCAAAAGGGCGAACCTTTCTTCTGCTTTTTCTGGGCATAGCTCCACTTGGAATTCCCCGTGCATTTTTTCTTTCAAAAAATGAAAAAGTTCCGGTCGCGATGCCACAAAAGAAACTTTTGAATTTTTTCGCCTTATTTTTTGAGCCACTTGGCGGTAAAGTTCCAAATTGCGTTTGGCTTGGGACATGCGACTGCCCGGAAAAAGCAAAACGCCCGACTTTACAAAATCCGGAGATGCGTTTTGGAATTTCAAAAATGGATGGGAAATTTTTTTCACGGGAATTCCGAACTTTTGATATTCTTCAATTTCCACATCATACAATGCGCGCAGTTCCACAAGCTTTTTTGCAGCTGGCGAAAGAAAGGCTTGTACCCGTTTCGGTTTCCACGCCCAAATTTGCGGAGGCTCTACATAAATCACAGGTTTATTGATTTTTAGCGCAAGCCGCATCAGTTTTAAATTGAACCCCGGATAATCAATAGCCACAAAGCCTTTGCAATTTTCATTTTGCAACGCAAGCCGGAGCGTTTTAAAATCCTTGGCAAGGCGCACGGAATGTAAAAGGACATCTAAAAATCCATTCACCGGTAAATCGTCAAACGGAACAAGGGAACTTAAACCGGCGCGTTCCATGCGGAGTCCACCTGAGCCTAAGGCGTCAAAGCCCTTGGACCGGATCTCGTTTACCAAGGATTCCCCAAGGATATCTCCCGAATCTTCGCCTGCGCAAAAAAGCCAGAACGATTCCATGGATTTTTAAGCCTTGACCTTCGCCGAAACCCAAACATTCGAAGGTCCAAATTCTTTTTGCAACCATTCGAAAAAGTCCGGCGTATAAGCGATTTTAAAAACCTGCGCTTTTAACGTGTGCACATGCCCCGAAAGGGTTTCCACATGGAATACCAATTCCGCAGCATGTTCCCCTGGCAAAGCCTGAGCCATTTCCATGCGTTCCAAAATAGCTCCCATTTTTTCATCGATCAGTTCCATCGAAGATACGTTTACATGGATAAAGTTCACAAGTCGAGTGCGCACTTCGTCCATGGAAAAAGCTTTGTCTACAATGATTTGCAGCGCAGAAGGATCCTGGTTCTGGGGAGTCAATTTTCCTTTCACAATCACACGGTCGTCTTCACCGAAATGATCACGGCAACGTTCCCAGGAATCCGGCGGGAAGAAGATGGAAATTTCACCTTGGAAATCTTGCAAAGTTCCCGATCCCATGGTCTTCGTTTCGTCCTTTTTGCTTTGGAACGAACGGAGCTTTGTAATGATGCCTCCCACGCAGACAATCGATTTGGGATTCTGTTCCACGATTTCGTTCAGTTCGCTTTCGGCAAGGCTGTTCGTGGTAAATCCCCGAAGTTCCGGGCGGCATTCATCCAAAGGATGGGCGGAAAGATAAAGTCCAAGAACATCTCGTTCTTTGTTCAAAAGTTCCATGAGTCCCCACGGTTGCGCATCTTCGTAGGTTTCATCCATGTGAACTTCTTCCGTAGCACCGCCTCCGAACATGTCAAAGAGAGATGTCTGACCGGCGTCCTGTTCTTTGCGGTGACGGTTAGCCACATCGATTGCCTTTTCGACGCTGGCGAGAAGCGTGGGACGGTTCGGCGTTGTCGGCGACATTTTATCGAATGCGCCAGCCATGATCAAGCTTTCAATCGTTTTGCGGTTAAGAGGCGGACGCTTTTCCGGTTGCGCAGCCTGATAGTCGCCGACGCGTTTGCAAAGGTCAAAGAGGCTTGTATACGGACCATGGGCTTCACGTTCCGCCACCACGTCTTCAATCACCGGGAGACCCACGTTTCGAATTCCTGCAAGGCCGTAAACGACTTGACCTTTTTCATTTGCCGAAAATACGCCGAGAGACGAGTTGATATCTGGCGGAAGCACTTCGATATTCATGCGACGGCATTCTTGCACAATCGTCACGATATCTTCGGTTTTTCCCATTTTGGAAGTCATGGATGCCGCCATGTATTCCGGACCGAAATGGGTTTTTAAGTAAGCTGTCTGGTATGCCACATAGGCGTAAGCTGCTGCATGGCTCTTGTTGAAAGCGTATCCGCAGAACGGAAGCACTGCGTTCCAAACTTTCTGAATCATGTCGCGGTCGTAACCTTTGTCCAGGCACTTTTGGAAGAACTCCGGTTCGAGCTTCGCCATTTTTTCTGGCATCTTCTTTGCCATGATACGGCGAATATTGTCAGCGCCACCCAAGGAATATCCGCCCAAAATCTGAGCGAGCTGCATCACCTGTTCCTGGTAAACGATCACGCCGTAAGTTTCGCCAAGAACCTGTTCCAGATCTTTGTGGTAACAGTCGATTTCTTCTTTACCAAGCTTACGGGCAATAAAGTGTGGAATCTGATCGATAGGCCCCGGACGGTACAAAGCGTTCATAGCGATCAAATCGCTAATACGGGAAGGCTTCAGTTCGCGCAGGTACTTTTGCATACCCGGAGATTCGAACTGGAACACCGCCGTCGTCATCCCCTTACTCAAAAGTTCAAAGGTTTCCTTGTCATCGGTCGGAACCTTATCCATATCCAGTTCCACGCCACGCGTTTTTTTGGCAAGGTTCACCGTATCCTGAATGATGGACAAGTTGACAAGACCGAGGAAGTCCATTTTCAACAGGCCAATGGTTTCAGAATAGTGCTTGTCGTACATCACCACAGGAGTATCCGGTGGAGCTGCACGGTAAAGAGGCGCCAATTTATAAATCGGAGTCGGCGTAATCACAACGCCACAAGCATGCACGCCCGTTTGACGCGGCAAGTCTTCAAGGCGTTTTGCAATGTCCCACAGTTCCTTGTAAGACTCTCGACTGTTGATAAAAGCTTGGAGCGGTGCAGGATCGTAATCGGGCGCAACTGGCGCACCTTTTTTCGTTTTACCGGTCCATGCATCGTTCAAACTAAAATTCAAAACACGTTGGGGGAAAAGCTTTACAATCGCATCCGCTTCCCGGTGATCAATGCTCAACACACGTGCGACGTCTTTAATCACCGCTTTGGATTTGAGCATGCCATAAGTAATGATCTGGCCCACGCAATCCGCACCATATTTCTGCGTCACGTAGTCGATCACACGTCCTCGGTCACGGTCCGCAATATCCGTATCGATATCCGGCATGGACACACGTTCCGGATTCAAGAAACGTTCAAAAAGGAGACCGAACTTGAGAGGGTCAATGTTTGTAATGCCGATGATATACGTGACAATAGAACCTGCCGCAGATCCACGACCAGGTCCCACCGGAATTCCATGTTCACGGGACCAGTTGATAAAGTCCCACACAATGAGCAGGTAACCTGCAACGTTCATGTTGCGGATACAGTTTAGTTCCTTGTAAATACGATCGCTGACTTCCGAATCATGATTCGGGTACTGCGTATTTTCGTCGGGGAATCTCCAGTGCAAACGTTCACGGGTCAAATGGATTAGGTATGCATCTGCATCACCGCCGTGACGGCTCGTTTTGTTGTGCTCCATGATCTTTTCGACGGCAGCTTTATCTTCGTCGGTAAAAGTTTCAGGAGATTTCCCTTCATTTTTTTTGCAATATTCTTTTGCCGCTTTGGCAAAGGCTTCCGGGTATCCTTTGTTGTATTCCTCTTCCATCACCCGGTAGATTTCTTTGCATTCTTCGGATTCGAGGAACTCTTTAGGAATCGCATAACGCGGCCAGAAGTCGTCACCGATGCCCGTTTTAACTTCAAAGAAGCAACGGTCTGCAATTTTGACCGTATTTTCGATGGCTTCCGGATGATCGGGGAAAAGTTCTCGCATTTCCGCTTCTGTGCGGTAATAAAACTGGTCCGTCGGAAAACGCTTATCGTTAAACTCCTTGAATTTTTCCACAAGGGAAATGCAACGCAAAGCTTTATGAGCCGCCGAATCTTCCCGTTTAATGTAGTGAACGTCACCGACAGCAACAAGTTCACGGTTCAATTCCTTAGCAAGGGCTACGGTAAAAAGATTTAACGACTTTTGAGCCGAAATTCCGTTATCGCAAATCGAAAGGTAAAGATGGTCGTGATCGAACATCTTGTCGAGAGTCGCAATATAAGCCTTCGCCTGAGCTTCACGGCCTGCGGTCACGTTGATGCCGTAACGGCTTGCGTAATCGCCAGCGATTGCAATAATGCCTTCTTTATGTTCTTCAATGACTTCCAACGGAACAGAGGGAATCTGTTCCCAGCGTTTGGATTCTTCGTAGCGATAACTGACGATGCGGAGAAGGTTGTAATAGCCCTTTTCATTTTCCACTAAAAGGGTCAAGCGTTCATAGCCGCCCGGTTCTTTAAAATTCGCACCCGGAGTGTCCACGTAAATGTGGCAACCGAGAACCGTTTTGATGGGCGGAAGTCCCTGCTCTTTACGCTTTTTGTTCAGAGCTTTGCCACGTTCCTGGAATTCCAAAATTCCAAACATCGTCCCGTGATCCGTCAAGGCGACGGCAGGAGCGTTATCGGCGGCGGCAGCGGCAAAAATATCGTCTAAACGGGCCGCCGCCTGCAAAATGGAAAATTCAGAATGTAATTGGAGATGGACAAAACTCATACCGGGAAAGTTAAAAAAATCTCCCGGTAAAATTTTGTGTTTTTAACGGGAACGCTTAGTCCTTCGCCATGCGAAGTTCTGCAATGGATTCCAGCGGAAGTTCAAGGGATTTTCCACTGGGTTCCAGCGTGATTTTTGCCACAAAAGGAACCTTTGAAAAATGCAGAGCTTCTACCTTGAAGCGGATTTCGCTGGGGAGCTTCGGCAATTTGATATTCTTGTCGAGAGGCTTTTGCGAAAGCTTGGCTTCCAAAGAACCGTTCGTGGAGCGGGCGTAGCGCAACACCTTGAAAAGGTCCACCATGGCAAACTTCTGGTAGTCGCCGCCATACTTGGTAGTGCCCAAGGCCGCCGACACAGAAGAACCATCCGTTTCCGGTTTAAAGGCCGCATCCGGAGTTCCTTCCGGAGTCCAACGAAGCCAGAAAGCTTTGTTCCAATCGGTATTGTGGAACTGTTCCACCGGAGCTTCATTCACCGGATTTGCAGGTTCAAGACCGTAGTGCTTCAAAAGCTCGCGAATTTTTGATTCGCATTCCGGTTTAATCAAAAATCCATAACCCGGAATCGCTTCGTTCACCATTTCCATGAACTGCGGGAACGCAAGGAGAGCTTCCCGAACTTCCGCATTGTCGATTTTCAACAAACGCACAGAACTGAACGAAGAGTCATAATAGCAAGAAGACCATTCGCGCATCGCCTGCTGCACATTGGGAGGTGCGCTGATCCAGCCTTCAAAGCTTTCCGTCACTTCTCGGCTAAAGCCGGTTTTTAACCCGTTCAAGAAAGTATCGCGAGAAATCGAGAACCGCAAGAACGGTTCATCGTTCTGCACATCGGCAAGGCATGCCGACATAAAAAGAACACGGGGTGCGCTCTTCACCGAAATGATCATTTCAAAGTTCGGAAGCGTCGAAATTTGTGCCCCGAGCATGGGAGCGGCACTCGCCGAAAGCCAATCTTTTGCCCAGTCGCTCAAACGGACTGCCGAAATATTTCCACCGTTGGCCGAAAATTCCACCATGCCCATGAGCCAAAGTTCCGCGAGAGGCTTCGGCATGGAAGACCAGAAAACATCGTTCGTCGTCAATGAAAGACGGAACGAAGGATCCAAAGTCCAGAGGATACGCTGAGCATTTACCGCAGAAGCGTCCCGTTTAATCGAGAACAGCACGTGCTTAAAGAATTCGTTTTCACCGCGGAATCGACGCTTGATCCACCATTCGAGCATTTCGTTCTTTAGGCGGAAGCCGTTGTGCTTCAAAAATTCAAAAGCTTCGTCGGTCACCAAAAGATCTAGGCCGCGCTGTTCAATCCAATTATGGGACGAAAGAAATTCCAACAGAAGCGTGCATTCTTCGCGCACAGCATCCGGTGAAAGCAGTTTTGAATATTTAAACGCTTCTTCGCAGATTTGCAAAGAACGGCGGTGCAAATTGCCAGTTCCGTTCATTTTCATTTTGCCGAGACGGACAAAAGAAAGCATTTGGCACAGATGCCAAATCAGCATGTCTTCGTAACTGAAGAAGCGCGCTTTTTCGTCTGCCGGGGCTTCCGGAGAAAGCAAAATTCCTTTTAAAAAGTCATCGAATCCGAAATAGACATAAGAATTCTTTTCGGTGCGGGAACGCCAAATGTAAAGATCCTTTGCCGAATCCAGAAGGAACGTTTCGAGTTCATCGCGCTTGTTGGCAGGCGCCACCAAGCGAAGTTCATTCATTTCCAATCCGCGGCTTTCGCTGTGATAGATCAAAAAGATGCAAAGCTTTTTCCACGGTTCAAGCGATGCATAGAAATTTTCAAACCGAGCCGTATCGGTAAAGAACGTATTCGTTTCCGAAAGAATCTTTGCGTTGTTCAGCAGGCCTTTAGAACTGAACGCCTTGGCGTGCAGCTCCTTCAGCTGGGGTTTGGACATTTCGTTTAAAAAATCTTTTACAGCGAGCATAGGTTCTCCAAAAGCAGAGGCCAAAGATAGAAAACTGTGCAGTCTATAGACCGAGGAAAGACTTCAATTCTTGCACGTTATGGGCCACTTCATGCTTTCCGCCCCACAGGCGCGTAAAGCTTTTGCCATAGGCTTCGTGGATTAAACGGTTATCGAAGAACAAAGCCGTTCCCGTATCGGATTCACTGCGAATTAGCCGCCCCAAACCTTGGCGCAATTCGAGTAAAGCCTCCGGAATATAAAGGTTCTTAAATGAATTCTCGTTTTTTTCCTTCATTTTGTCGGCAAGGCTTGCAATCAAAGGATCTGCCGGATTCGGGAACGGGAGCTTTGGAATCACCAAAAGTTCCAGAGCGTCATCTGGCAAATCGATGCCTTCCCAAAATACCTGACAGCCTAACAAGCAAGCTTCGCGTTTTTTGCGGAACATTTCTACAAGGCTATCCATGCCCCCGTCCAAATGCTGGCAAAGAAGGAGTTTGTCCTTTTCTGCAAAACGGGGAGCTAGGGCATTGTGCACCTTGTTCATGCTCATGATGCTCGTAAAAAGCACAAGAGCGTTTTTCTTGTTTTCCGGTAAAATTTCTGCAAGAGTTTCGTCCAAAGCCTTCTGGAAATCGGGAGAACTGGGCTTCGGCAAAAAGTCTGCGATGATGATTCGACGCTTGGCGTTCACATCGAAAGCCGAAGGGTAAGACCGTACAAATGGAGTCTTCGCCTTAGACAAATTCGGGTTCAGCATACCCATGCGCTGTTCAAAATAATCAAAGGATCCCTGCAACGAAAGAGTTGCCGACGTAAACGTTGCGCTCTTGATCCACGGATAGAATTTTTCGGACCAGTTGTTCCCCGGGACCAGTGGAAGCGCTCGAAGGATTGCCGTATGCGGGTTACCCGGTTCTTCCATGTAAAACACCCAGTCTTCCTTATCGGCCTGCGTAATGAATCCGAAGTCTTCGGCAAAGCGTCCCATTTCCATTGCAACGCCATCGAGATTGCGGGACATCAGCACGAACTGCGGATTTTCGCGGAGCTTCGAAGAAATATCTTCTGATATGGATTTAACCGCGGTACAAGCAACGAGAACCGGGCGAGGATCCGTATCATATTCCGCATAAATTCCCTTTGCAAAACGGAAGCCGTCCGGTTTATGCTTAAACACCTTTTTACCGAGCTTCAAGAAGAATCGGTGCAAGGATTTTTCACATTCCAGAGTCGCTTCGCGAAGCTTTCCGCAAGCGTCGAGTAAAGCCGCATCTGCGTTGGCTTTGGAAAGTTGCGTTTCCATTTCTGCAACAAGACCTTTATCTTGAGCCTTGGGATGCACAAGGATCTTCGTAATGTTTCGCAGACGGAAGAACCTCACCATTTTTCCAAAGGTCATATGGCTCATGGTCGGCAATCGATGCGCTTCATCAAAAACGATATGATCGTACGTCGGAAGCAGCGCAAAATCCAATGCCAAATCCGAAAGGAACAGCGAATGATTGATAAAAAGCAAGTTCGCCTTGGCCGCCTGACGGCGGGCATTCAAACCGAAACACTTTTCGTAATAAGGGCATTTTTCGCCGAGGCTCGTCGAAGCATCGCTTGAAAATTTATTCCACAGCAAACGGTTTCTCGACAGATTGAATCCGGTATTTTCGCTGCCTTCACCTGTTCGCGTATGTTCGATCCACGGAAGTAACGTCATGAAGGTTTCACGTTCATCCGGTGCAAGGAGCACGTCCGGAGACTTCAAATGTTCTTCGAATTTGCGAAGGCAAATGTAATTGCCGCGACCCTTCAGCACCACCGGTGAAACGCGGTTTCCAAAAAGCGGAGCGATAGCCGGAAAATCGTGGTGGCAAAGCTGTTCTTCGAGAGTGCGCGTGGCAGTGCTGATCACAACCCGTTCCCCGGATGCGGCTTTGATAGCTGCCGGGACAAGGTAAGCAAAGGTCTTTCCCATGCCGGTGCCCGCTTCAAGAAGGGAAATGCCACCCTTGTGCATGTTGCGTTCCACGATTTCTGCATAATCGATCTGGGAATTTCGCGGCAGATAATTTTCGACAACTTCCGAAAGTTTGCCTCCCTTTTCAAAGAACTCGCTTACACGGGGCAAACGATCTCCCGAAAATTCGGGAGGAGTTACGCTCTTCGGTTCCAAAGGAGAAAGGCTTTCATGGTCCGGAACGCAGTCATCGAATACGGTTTCCCAAGGAGTGCCTTTTGCAAGGCGGAACAGGTGATGGCGTACAAAGGAATCCATCTTTTCGATTTCCAAAAGCGCCATCCAAAAAAGCTTGCCACAGGCGTCCGCGTCCGGGAGAGCTCGGTGCGCGCGTTCCCGCGGAATGTTCAGGTACTTCACCAGAGTTTCCAATTTGTGATTGGGAACGTCCCGGTAAGCGATCCGCGAAAGAATCAACGTGTCGAGCACCAGATTCGAATCGATCGAAATGCCGACTTTGGCAAATGTATTCTTCAAAAATTTGGAATCGAAAAGGGCGTTGTGAGCAACCAGGGGATATTCGCCGATGAACTGTCGAATTTGCCCTGCAACAGTGGCAAAATCCGGGGCGTCCTTCAAATCCGTTTCCGAAATGCCCGTAAGGGATGCAATAAACGGGCGAAGCGTCTGCTTCGGCTTTATCAAGAAATCTTTGCTTTCTACAGGTTCGCCATTTTCAAAGCGTTCTAAAGCAACTTCAATAATTTCATCGTGTTCAAAATCAAGCCCGGTTGTCTCCAGGTCCAAAGCGATGTACACGTTCGGTTTCATCAGAGTCCTTCCAAATCAGCATTCAACACATTGGCACCACGCTCAATGACAAGCGTATCTGCAAGTGCGCGCCACGGCATGCCATGTTCAAAATGGAACAACTTGCCCGCATAGGGAACATCCAAGGAATCCTTGGTACGGAAATATTCCATCAGGTATTTTCCTTGCGTCAAATCGTCCATCTGGAAATTTCCACTTGCAGAACAAGTGACCGTGGTAAATTTATCCGAATCCGCTTTTCGAATGCGCACCCGCGTATCCGTCGAGCCTCCCGGAATTTTTCCCGAAAGCGACGCCAACTGAAGCTTCGGGACAGTTTCAAACTTGACCCAGGTACGGGTTTTCATCGTTACAATGGTATCGCGTTTTCCCGTCACGCTATCCGCCGAAGAAAGCGTCGAATCCGCATAACGTTCCAAAAGTTCCACTTTGGCATCGGTCAAAAAGAATTCATTTCCGTACACAGCAAAACGAACCGGATCCGTTTTCAAAATATTCACCGGGAGCGTATCCTGATTCTGCACAAGAATCAAAACGCGGCGCAAGGAATCCAAAATGGAATCCGCCAAAGGCTTGTCATAAGTCACCCAGATCGAATCCTTTGGAAAAACATTTTTTGCATTGGTCGAAGGGACCGTTGAAACCATCTTCGTCGGAAGGGTATCGCCTTTCTGTTCCGTCCAATCCACCGAAAGAGAAGCGAGACGCGGATCCAACAAACGCCCCACAGAATCCCTGCCGTAAGCGCAACGGAACGTATAAGAAGAATCCGCATTGGCAAGAGAATCGAAAACATACTGCATATCATTGCTGCGAGGCGCACGGAAAATCCACGTAGGACGAATCCGAGTTGAATCTGCTGTCAGCAAAACGCAGTTGTCTTTATCTAAAAGCGTACTGTCGATCAAAAGGTTCTTCGAAAATTTAGCCGTAAGCGCATTCTTACCGACCTGGGTGATGGATTCAAGCGACACGGGCGTCGTATCCTGATCCGCAAGCGGAATCCAAATAGCTTCCGAATATTCCGGCGTCAAAAGCAAGTCCGCAGTGGCCACACCGGCAAGTTCCGCCGAAGTTTCAATTTTCTGGTTTCCGTTCACATCCACAAAGGCCACGACCCGGTAATGCCCCGCTTTTAACCCTGCCAAATGGAATCTTCCAAGGCTATCGGTCTGCGTCGAAAAGAGAGGCTGTTCCTTGGTGAGCTTCGGAATGGAATCCGCTTCCGCCGTCTGTGTAGAATCGCGGTACTTCTCCAGATAATGGTGGGACGCACGCTCCGAAGCGCCGACCAAAAAGAGTCCAATGGTCGGAAGTTGCTTCTTTTGTAACATCGCTGTCGAAACCATCACCTGTCCCTTCACCGAAAGGGAATCAATGACCGGACCGGTGGAAAAAGTCAAGCGGAACGGATCTGTAATCGCATTGCCGCGCAAATCCTTTAAACCGCTTGCAATCGTCACCGTATAAGTCGTATTCGAATCCAAACGGGCCTTCGACGTCACAAAGAGTTCGTCTCCATCGACTTCGAATTTGAGTTTCTTTTCGAGAGGCGGCGAAATCATGACCGCACTCCGCGGCACGCTCGTCGCAATCCACTCGTCAAACTGCAAGTGAATGTTTAATTCCAAAGGCATATCCGTCGAATTCGGCGCCGGGTAAACTCCGGCAACCCGGGGCGGGTACTTGTCTTCCGGTCCGCCGCCAGGAGCTACAGACGTAGCGCAGTTCCACAGAACAAACGCAAACAAAACAAAAGCAAGACCCCGGAGCTTCATCTTCGACTATTCCCCAATCATGTGAATAATCTTACCGATTCGCGTCCAGCGAATCTGGAACGGAATTTTGAACCAGCTAAAGGGATTTCCGAAAGAGAAACTTCCATCGGAATTGTCAAAAGAGAAGTACACCACAAAAGCCTTCGCCTTGATATTCCTTTTCGACACAAAGCCCCAGTAACGGCTGTCCGCAGAATTGTCGCGGTTATCGCCCATCATAAAATACACCGGATACTTGACTTCGTACTGGGTCACTTTTTCGCCGTCCACCAAGATGTTCGCTTCCAAGCGGAGCGTCGAATCCAAAGACACGTTGTAAGCCAGATCCCCCAGCTGGGATCCTTCAAAATAATCGTAACTCACCGGGCGAGTCTTTCCAGGATAATGGCCGTTCGGATTATAGCGGGGCAAAAATCCCGTGCGAGAAAGCTGTTTAAACATGGCGAACTTGGCCGGACCTTCGATAGTATCACCCTGGCGAAGTCCCACTCCCATGATCTGCCCCTGAGACATCACCGCATTCAGCAAAAGCCCCCGGTCATTTTCCACGGGAACACGGAATTTTTCAAACAGATAATCGTCAGCGTTTACGGAATCCTTGTAAAGATTCAATTCCAGTTCTACTTTCTTCTCCGGATTTTCCTGCATCATCAAGGAACGTATCCACCAGAGTCTCGGAAGCGAAAGCGACGTCAGGTCAATTTTTTCACCGGGAACAGGAACATGGATTTTTTCAAGGGAATCGCGGGCCACTCCGGAGCGGAAATAAGCCGTATACTTTCCTTTGCCTGGAATCGGATTTTTAACACCGTTCTGGGAAAGCACGCCACTGCTGACTTCAATCGTATCCCCTGAAACCGCAACACAGCGTTTAATAAAATCCTTGGGGCCGTCGGCAAAGTGCACCAAATGCGGATTCCCCGGAATGGGTTTTGAATCCCAGTAGAAATTTCCAAACATTAAAGCATCGGCCAAATGCGTATAACGCTTGTAATCGTAATCCGGGTAGGCAGGCTCTCCCGGGTAACGGAAAATAACCACATCGCCAACCTTGGGATCGGTAAACCCAGGGAATTTGGAATGCGTAAATGGCACCGGAGAGCCATAGGTAAACTTGAGCCCCAAAATAAAATCACCCGTAAGCAGCGTATCTTCCATGGATCCGCTGGGAATCTGGAAAGCCTGAATCACATACTGGATTACAATCAGAGCACACGCAATCGGAATAATGACTTCTCGAAGCGCCGCCTTGACCACACCGGGAACAGAAAATTTTTTCGTATCCATATTGCAGAGCAAATTAGAAAATCTATCCGGCTGTAAAATTCTCCCCTTTGTCCAAAAAGCCCATTTTCACCTAGGCATTTTTCTATTTTTTCAAATATGATAGAATTGTTTCAACAATACCAAGCTCTGATTCTTCTTTGCGGCATCGCATTTGTTTCGTTGTACGCATGCCGTTACATCTGCCTTCCCATCTTCAAAAAAGTGGCAAAGCGCAGCAAGGGAAAGTTTGACGACCTGCTCGTGGAACACCGTGCCATTGAACGCTTTGCCCATATTGTCCCGGCAGTTATCCTTTATCGCGGACTCCCTGCCGTTCTCTCGGATTCCCCGGACCTTTTCCAAGTTCTGTTTACACTGAACAACGTTTATTTTATCGTCGTCGGATTCCTCGTTTACGATTCATGCCTTCGCGCCCTTGCCGACTCCATTCTTTTGAACCCGAAAAAGCAAGGCCTGCCGATTCAGGGCGTGCGTCAAGCCGGGCTTCTCCTCGGCTTTTTGATCTGCACGATTCTTGTCATTTCGCAGATTACAAACAAGAGCCCGGTGATTTTACTTTCCGGTTTAGGCGCTCTCGCCGCTGTATTCATGTTGGTCTTTAAAGATTCCATTCTCGGCTTTGCCGCAGGCGTTCAAATTGCACTGCTTGATCTTGTGCGCACAGGAGACTGGATCGAAATTCCCAAGGAAAACGTCAACGGCACAGTGGACTACGTTTCCCTAACAAGCATCCGCATTCAAAACTGGGACAACACCACGAGCGTTCTCCCCGCATACACAATCGTTTCGACCACATTCAAAAACTGGCGTCACATGCAAGATTCCGGACGCCGCTGCTTGCAACGCAGCATTCTCATCGACAGCCGAGCGTTCGGTTACCTGACAGACGAACAAATCGCGGCCCTCAAAGCCGACAAAACGGTCCTTGCCATGCTCGGGTCTAAAATCGAAAAAATTTCGGAAAAAGATCAGCCCATCAACATGCAACTTTTCCGCGAATTTGCAACGATCTATATCCGCTCCCTCGACAAAGTCGATCCGCAAATGACGCATTTTGTGCGCGAACAGAATTCTACCGGATTCGGCATCCCCTTAGAAATCTACCTGTTCACCACGGAAACTTCCTGGGCAAACTTCGAAAATTTCGGTTCCGACATCGTGGACTATTTAATGGCAAAGCTCCCGCTTTTCGGACTGAAAGTCTACCAAAGATCCTAAAGCTTTCCATTGGATTTTAACAGAAAAAGCCGGCTTTCGCCGGCTTTTTTCATAAAAATTTGGCATCCTATCGGGTTCTATACGCTCGAAGCTACTCTTGTAAAAAGATAGCCCACCTTCCTTTGCAGTTTTTCAGGGTCAGGTGACCGGGCATAAACATTCAAGAAAGAGTTCGGAGCTGATTGAATCTTGTTAGATCGGGCATAACTACCGATGGATGCCTATCTATAATATAGCTTGGAATTAAAAATAGTACAATGCTTTCTTGTCTTTTTCTTTCCAAACTTTTGTCATTTCTTTGTCACGTCGGACGGGGAATCCATTTTGGCAAGTTCATCTTCCAGCATGCTAGCAAGTACACCTGATACTTTTTGACTTTCCAGATAAAATTCCTTATACCTGGCATGACGGCGTTTCATATCGAAAAGTTCCGATGTGATGTCCATCGCCATCAGTAACAGCTGCTTTCGCATATCCATGCGGGCATCCGAGCTCACATAAGCCTGCACTTTTTTCGTCACGTAAGCGACGATCGCAGAAAGTTCAGCATCGGTAAGGTCTGTCTGGATCTGGAACCGGTCCGTGCCAATTTCGACCCGAGCTGTATGCAAGGCGGATTCTTGTGCGTCCATCGTTACCTCATTCATCCTTCATTCCGATGCCAAACGAATCGGTGGCTGCGAACCACCTCAGGCGAAAAAATCGGTCTGGGCAGACTCCTCACGGCTGGGCTCGTCCTGGTTCACATTTTCGTCAGCGCCTTCCTGGGATTCTTCTGCCGGAGTGGAAACCGCAAGGTCCGTGCCGAGTTCATTTTCAATCGTAGAAAGAAGGTTCTGGAATTTGTCCTGGGCATCCTGGATTTCTGCATCCTGTTCGCTCACAACCTTGTCCATTTCTTCGATTTTTGCATCCTTTTCAGCGACTTCGGCCTTGAGGGTTTCAATTTCCACGTCCCGTTCCTGAATTTTTGCGTTCAGGGATTCGACGTTTGCAAGAGCGCTGTCGATCGCCGTTTGCTTTTCCGAAAGCTGATTCTGGAAATCCGCACGAGCGTTTTCAAGTTCCGAATTCTTCGCTGCGATTTCGCCACGGAGAGATTCAATTTCAGAAGACTTGTTCGTCACTTCGGCCTGCAACGCTTCCAATTCAGCGCTCTTTTCTGCGGCTTTCTGTTCAGCAGCAGCTTTTTCGGCTTTCACACGACGAAGTGCGTCGAGCATCGACTGGATTTTTTGGGAGAGTGCGTCCAAATTTTCAAGATTCATAGTTCAAAGCTCCTTCCTTATCAGGAAATATACAAAGTTAAAGGGTTCGCAGTCATTAAAACGCTTTATAAATTCCGACTAGGGCAATAATTTTTCCAATGATCGCCGGAAAGCCGGGAAGTAAAAAGCAGAGGATCACGCGGGTCACGCGGTTGCGCCACCAACGAGAAACTTTCCAAATATCTTCGGACACGGTTTCGAATTCCGAAACCCGGGGCGGACGCATGTACACCTGCACAAGCGCCACAAAAAATCCCACACCGATTAGCGGAGTAAGGCCCGTAAAAGGCGCCATCACAAGCGCCGTGACAATCGCTAGCGGATGCGCCCCGGCAATAATTGCACCAAGCATTGCACCGCCGCCTGTGTACAAGAACCAGTTGAGCGTTAGTTCTCCCGCTTTTTCAATTCCCGACTGGAATCCCACAAATACAATCGAAAGGATAATCGCAGCCGTTATGGCCCAACCCAAAATTTTGAACAGCGCAGAAGAAGGCTTGATTTCGCACAGGGATTCTTCGGAAGGAAGTTCGCGGTCCTCTTCGATAATCTGGCGGATTCCAGCCACATGGCCCGCTCCGACCACAGCGAGAACACGTTTCCCTGGAGCGTTGCGGATACGGCTCGCCAGGTACTGGTCCCGTTCATCGATCAAAACGGTCTTCACTTCGGGGAACGTCTTTCCAAAATCCTGCATCATCGTAGAAAGGGAATCCTGCGACTTGATTTTGCGGAGCTCTTCTTCGCTGACTTCCGTCTTGTCGAAAAGGCTTGCAAAAAGCGAAGCGATCAGTGAAAATTTTCTGTACCACGGAGTAGAGCTCCACGTACGGCGAAGCGTCACCTTAATATCGCGGTCCGCAAGAACCGTGGGAACATTTACTTCCCGGGCTTTTAACACTGCGCCGTAAAGTTCTGCACCCGGACGAACACCCGTCTGCATGCCCATTCTTTTTTGGTACGATCCCAGCACAAGGTTTGCAATCAACGTTCCGAGCTGGTGTTCGCGGATAATCTTTCGCAAATCGGTCTTTTTCCAGCGATCCGGGTCTTCCAAAGACTTGAGACGGCCCTCGTCGAGTTCCACGCAAACAGTATCCGGATGTTCTTCTTCGATGGCTTTCGCCACCAGTTCCTTGGATTCCTTTGAAATATGCGCAGTGCCGATCAGGATAAATTCCTTGCCATCTGCACGCGAAATTCGGTAAATATCTGTATTTTCGTTGAATTCGCTCATATTCGCAATGATAGAAATTCCTATGCAAGGAATCTGTAACTTTTACAAAAACGGGTCTAACTGTTTCGCAATTTGTTTATATTTTTTACCCGAATTGTTATCTCGGAGGATTTGAGATGAAAAAGATGGCTTTGGGTTTGATTTTTGCATGTCTCGTCGGATGCGCAAGCGTCCAGTCGGACGATCCGACAGCAATCAACGACGCTCTTGTCGGCTTCACCGTCAATTCTCAGGCGGAACGTTGGCCGGAAGCTTTGAAGTTCGTGACAGCGAACGAAGCGGACGAGATTACAGACGAATACGGTCTCATGAAAGAAGAATACCGGGTTGCCGCAAGCCGTCTCCGCATTTCCGCTTTGAAGCGTATGCCGTGGAAAGTAGATGGCAAAGGCCGTTTGATCGGTATCAAGGACGTTCTTGACGACTTCAACAAGAAGTACATCGTTTCCGAAGACGAAAAGAAAGTCGGCACGAACCTGGAACAGATGCGACAGGAACGCATTAAACGCACCTTGGAACGCGGTCAGCGCATTATGGCCGGCGAAGAAGAGGAAGCGAACAAGGAACCGGAAGTCGAAGTGTTTACGAACAAGTTGACGGAAGAAGAAAAGCGCAAGTACGGCAGCACGGGTGAACTCCGCCGTCCGGAAGGCGAAATCGAAACCACCGCCACTTACAAGAGCGAATCTTCCGAGTCCCCGTCGGACGACTCCTACTCTTCCGAAAGCAGCTACAGCTCGGACGATCAGCCGTCCCAGGTCTTTGAACCGGAAAATTCGAACACGGAAGAAGACGGGTACTACGGACCGGACGAAAGCGGTGCCACTTCCGACTTTTAATGCTTGAATCCTTTTGTCAAATAGCTATATTTGACAAATCTTGAATACGAAAAAGCATATTATTATCGCCATCGACGGTCCGAGCGGAACTGGCAAAAGCACAACTGCAAAGATCGTCGCCAAAGACCTCGGTCTCACCTATCTCGATACTGGGGCCATGTACCGCGCCATTACGTTCGCGGCTCTCGAAAAAAATATCGCACCCACCGACAAGGCGGGCATCGACCAGCTTCTCCAGTCCACCACGATCCGTTTCGACGACAACAACCAGATCGTCATCAACGGTGTGAACCGCGAAAAGGAAATTCGCGGTAAACAGGTCTCGGAAGCGGTGAGCCCGTACAGTGCGATCCCCGAGGTCAGGTCCGTCCTCACCAAGTGGCAGCGCGAAATCGCAAGCGAACGCAGCTGCATTCTCGACGGACGTGATATCGGCACAGTCGTATTCCCCAACGCAGATTTTAAGTTCTTCCTCGTAACGGACCTGAAGGTTCGTGCCGAACGTCGCTACCAGGAATGCAAGGAAAAAGGCATTGCGATGACGCTCGAAGAAATCGAAAAGAACTTGGCAGAACGCGACCGGATCGATTCCAGCCGCGCCACCGCCCCGCTCAAAAAAGCGGACGACGCCATTGAAATTGACACTACACAGCTCTCAATTGAACAACAGGTAAAGAAGATCGAAGACCGCGTAGGTGTAGTGGCGTAGCCTCGGTCTCTTTTCCACAACCCCATTACTATATGTCTACAAAACTCAAATTCGGTACAGACGCAGACCTCCAGGAAATCCTCGAAGCTGAAAAGGAACTCGGTTCCATCGGCACGAACGAAGCCGCAGAAGCTTATGCTGGCATGGAAGGCCTCGAAGCGGGCAAGGTTGTCACCGGCAAGATCAGCCAGGTGAACGATCAGGAAGTGCTCGTTGACGTGAACTTCAAGTCCGAAGGTGTTATCTCTCGCAACGAATTCAAGGAAGGCGAAGTTCCTGAAGTCGGTTCCGAAATCGAAGTTTTCATCGAAAAGCTCGAAGACGACGACGGTCGTCTCGTTCTCTCCAAGCAGAAGGCTGACTTCGTGCGCGTTTGGGAACGTATTCACCAGGCTTTCGAAAACAACGAAATTGTTCGTGGTACGCTCACGAAGCGCATCAAGGGCGGCGTGGTTGTCGACCTCTTCGGTATCGACGCCTTCCTCCCGGGCTCCCAGATCGACCTCCGTCAGATCCCGGACATCAACGCCCTCATCGGTCAGGATTTCGACCTCAAGGTTATCAAGGTCAACAAGGCTCGCAGAAACATCGTCGTTTCTCGCCGCGTCGTTCTCGAAGAACAGCGCAACAGCCAGCGCGACAAGGTCCTCGACACTCTCGACAAGGGTCAGGTCCGCAAGGGTATCGTCAAGAACATCACCGACTTCGGTGCATTCATTGACCTCGGCGGCGTAGACGGCCTCCTCCACATCACCGATATGAGCTACAAGCGTATCAGCCATCCGTCTGAAATCGTCAAGCTCGGTGACGAAGTTGAAGTCATGGTTCTCGACTTCAACGACAAGAAGGAACGCATCTCTCTCGGCATGAAGCAGCTCAAGCCGCATCCGTGGAAGGATGTTGCAGCTCGCTATCCGGAAGGCATGGTCGTGAAGGGTAAGGTTGTTTCCATCACCGATTACGGCGCATTCGTCGAACTCGAAGATGGTATCGAAGGCCTCATCCACGTTTCCGAAATGTCCTGGACTCAGCACGTGAAGCACCCGTCCAAGATTCTCGCCGTTGGCCAGGAAGTGGAAGCTGTCGTGCTCAAGGTCGAAGAAGAACAGGAACGTATCTCTCTCGGCTTGAAGCAGCTCGAAGAAGATCCGTGGGAACATATCGATGACGAACTTCCTCCGGGCGCACGCGTCGTGGGTGAAATCCGCAACCTCGCTTCCTTCGGCGCATTCGTCGAAATCAAGGACGGCGTTGACGGTCTTATCCACGTTTCCGACATGTCCTGGACGAAGAAGATCAATCACCCGTCTGAAATGGTCAAGAAGGGTGACAAGGTCGAATGCGTCGTTCTCGCTGTCGATAAGGAAAAGCGTCGCATTTCCCTCTCCATGAAGCACCTCTCCGAAGACCCGTGGGATTCCGTTGAAACGGCTTTCCCGGTTGACTCCGAAGTGAAGGGCAAGATCGTTCGTCTCCTCGACCGCGGCGTCGTGGTGGAACTCCCGAACGGTCTCGAAGGCTTCATCCCGGTCTCCAAGCTCACTGCTGAATACATCAAGGTTCCGGCAGACGCTTTCAAGGTCGGCGACGAAGTTCCGGCTGCTGTGACGGAAATCGATCAGAACAACCGCAAGATTTACCTCTCTGTGGTGGACTACTTCACGAACCGCGAATCCGCTGAGCTCAAGGCTTGGATGGATTCCCACAAGCCGGGCGAAAACGGCACCACCATCGGTGAATCCGTTGCTCCGGCCAAGAAGGCCAAGAAGTCTGAAGAAGAAGCCTAATCTCTAGCTTCCCATTCTGATTTGAAAAATCCCGAGTCTTTAAGACCCGGGATTTTTTGTTTGATTTTGTATTTGAAAAAATTTTATCCGCGTGTGAGACGGAACATCAGACGGAACAGATGACGATTCGGATCCGTGTCAAAGTCCGCTTCTATGGACGAAAAATACGTATAAGAAAATTCTACGCCTAAAGACCAGGTTTCGCTTACCCACCAATCCATTCCCACATTAAAGCGGCTCGCAAGATAGGCGCCCTCGCCCGTTTCCTTATCCCAACCATATGCGTCCACGGCTATGAAATTGACAGAGGTCGATTCCCCGATATGAAAGCCCCGCATAACCGAGTTCGGATTCAAAAACGGGTAGACTTCAAAACCAAGCCCGCCTCCGCCGGAAATCATGTATGAATTTTCCGTCTCGGCAGTCTTCGAATTTTCGTATGCAGCCCCGTCGCTATATTCTTCAAAGGAAGCTTCCAAATTTCCCGTGTCGAACATGAAATCGAAAGTCGTGTAAATCGCAAGAAAATTTCCAATGGATTTTCCTATGCGAAAATCCATCGCAGGAAAAACAAATGCATCGTAAGAGATTTCTTGCTCTCGCGTCGTGTTCACATAAGCGCCTTCGCTATAGCCGTCATTCCACACATACCGAAAATCTGCGGATGACGTCTTTGCAGAGAAAGAATGGTAAGCAGGGCCAACGCCTGCGCTAAAATAAAAGCCCCGATGTTCCTGCGGACCGCGGGCCAGCACAAAAGAGGACAAAAGCGCCACACAAAAGCCAATTCGAAAAACTTTCATCTTAGCCTCGCGTTAAACGGAACAGAATGTGAAAGCCGTTGATTCCGTTGTCATCACCCGTCACATTCAGCTTTGGCGAAGCATGAAAATATGCGGCACTGAGCCCAATGGATAGATGGTCATTTACCCACCAGTCTTTACCGATTTCTACCGTAAAGCCCCAGTCCAAGTTGGCTTCCCCGGCAATCTCTTCAAGATCAGCCCCGTATACAACCTCTGCACCATAACCGATAGACCCTCCCAAGAAGAAGCCGTTCAGCACAGAGCTCGTATCGCGGAACGGGTATATCGACATGCCAAAGCCCACATAAGAACGGGCCATGATAGAATTGTCATCGGAGCCCTTGTCAACATCACAATCTCCATAGGAATCACAGTACAAAGAAACATCATCGGCATCACCCATGTAAAACGCAAAATTAAACTCCGTATAAAAGGCGAGCAAATTTGCAACAGCTACACCAAAACGGAAATCCATGAGCGGAAATGTATAACCTTGAAAGCTCGCTTCTTCATAATCTTTGTCGTCTTCATTTTCCACATGGAAATTCGCATAAGAAAAGCCCATGCTGAAATTGCTGTAAAAGCCACGATGTTCTTTGGGATGCGCAATCCGAACTTTTTCCACCTTCGGAGCGGACGCTTTCACCGTTGAAACTTCTACCGTTGAGACTTCCGGTGCAGAAGATTCTACGGCAGGAGCTTCTTCCGAAGAAGATTCTTGAGGATCCAAAGTAGTTTCTTGTGGGACGGCAAATGTCGGGGCTTTTTCCCATTCCGAAGCTCCAGCAAATGCGAGTGCAGAAAACAGACAAATCAGAGCGAATATTTTTTTCATACCCAAAACCTTTTTTCAAAAACGGATTCTTTTTTGCAAAAGATAAAAAAATCGGATTCTTCTTTTTGCAAAAAACAGAAAAACCTTCACGGGTTTCCCCGCGAAGGCACTATGACAAGATTCTTGTTTTACTTCGAAACTTCTTGCAAGGCGAGCATCTTGGTAATGAGTCCGCCCTTCGCCTTGAGATCTTTTGGCGAACCTTCTTCTATGACACAGCCCTTTTCAAGAACCACAACTTTATCCGCATTTGCAATGGTGCGCATGCGGTGCGCAACTATCAATACCGTTTTGTTCTGCACAAGTTCCGAAATGCTCTGTTGAATTTTAGATTCATTTTCTACGTCCAAACTCGCCGTAGCTTCATCCAACAAAACGATGGGAGCGTCTTTTAAAAGAGCACGGGCAATAGATATGCGTTGCCGTTCACCTCCAGAAAGTTTTTCCCCATTTTCACCGATGACCGTATCGTATCCTTGAGGGAGCCTATTCACAAATTCATCACAGTTGGCAAGCTTTGCCGCGCGCAAAATTTCGTCATCCGTTGCATTACGCTTACCGATTCGAATATTTTCTTTGATGGAAGTATTAAACAAAACAACATCTTGGAAAACAACCGAAAAGTATTTTAAGAGCGTTTCGGGATCGATCGTTGAAATATCTTCGCCGCCTAAAAGAACCTTTCCTTTGTTCACATCCCAAAAACGGGCCGCCAGTTTTACAGCAGTTGTTTTTCCGCTGCCGGAAGGCCCCACGAGAGCCGTGATTTCGCCTTGCTTTGCAATAAACGAAACATTTTTCAAAACCTGTTTTTCGGCATTGTAAAAGAAGTCCACATCTTTAAATTCAATGTCAAAATTTTTCGGATGGAATTCCGTTTTGCCCTGTTGAACTTCTAAAGCATCCATTTCGCGAAAACGTTTAATGCGCACATCCACAAAAGCAAGTTCCACCAGATTGTTCAAAACAAGATATATCGGGCTAAAAATCGTGGAAGCGCAAACGATATACACAAGAAAATCAAACGTGCTCAGTTTTCCTTGAGAAAAAAAGTACGATCCGACAAGTAAAACAGAAGCAAGTCCGAGTTTTAAAACGATCTGCGCTCCGTTCAAAAAAACACCCGGTCCAACATCGCCTTTGAGCTGAGCCACTTCATAAGCTTTTGCATGTTCTACAAGCTCCTGCAAAAAAGCGTTTTCTTCATTATAAGATTTGATTTCTTGGATATTTTCAAGGCCTTCCTGAATATCTTCGGCAACAATACGGCTCGCGTCATAGGTTTCACGGAAAGCTTTGTTTTGCTGTTTCTTTGTAAAGAAAATCACAAAGGCAGCGAAAGGAACCACCCAAAACATGGCAATCGTCATACACGGATTGTAAATAAACAATCCTACTCCGCACACCGCAAGCATGATGATTACAGCAAAAAGTTCCGGAACTGAATGGGAAAATATCATTTCAAGACTGCTCACATCCATCATGATCGTAGATGTTAAATCCGACAGATTCTTTTTTCCAAAGAAAGCGAGAGGTAGTTTACGCAATTTTTCTGCCAAAACGATACGCCGTCTTTTACTTTCTTTATAAACAGAATTATAAGTTGCGCCATAAGAAAGCAAATAAATTCCAAACATCAACACAAAAATCACCACAGCTATTGCGATATAAACCCAAAGGCCATGGGCATCCGCATGGGGATCTTTTTCCATATATTCTTTCAAAAAAAGGAATACGAAAGAAAGCGGAAGAATAAGCGAAATGTAATGCCAAGCTGTCCAAAAAACACCTTTAACAAAAGTACGAGCGCCCTCTTCCGAAAGAGCAAATCGTTTTTCAAAATACTTATACATGGCAACCTCCAATGGTCCAGCTAATCGACTGCTGATAATCCTTCCACATTTTCGCATATTCCCCGTTCTTTTCAAGGAGTTCCTTATGCGTCCCCTGCTCCGCAATAGAGCCTTCCTTCACCACTAAAATCTGGTCCGCATGAACAACGCTCGTTAAGCGGTGAGCGATCATCAACACGGTTTTTCCTTTCGAAAGCGTATGCAACGCCTTTTGAATCAAATGTTCATTTTCCGGATCAGCAAAAGCAGTCGCTTCGTCAAGAACGACAATCGGTGCATTTTTAAGAATGGCCCTGGCAAGGACAATGCGTTGCTGTTCGCCTCCCGAAAGGTACGTTCCTTTGCTACCGATTACCGTTCCAACGCCTTGCGGTAACCGTTCTATAATTTCACGGCATTGAGCTGCATCCAGTGCGCGATCCACGTCTTCAAAGGTGGCGTTTGGCGAACCATAACGAACGTTATCTAAAATGCTCTTTTTAAAAAGTCGGGTGTTTTGGAAAACGAAAGAAATATTTTTCATTAAATCTTCTGGAGCAATTTCCTTAACGGAAATTCCGCCGATAAAAACTTCGCCCTTGTCCGCGTCAAAAAAGCGGGGCAAAAGTTTTGCCACAGTACTTTTACCGCCTCCCGAAGGTCCCACAAGAGCAACCGTTTGACCTTCTTCCATGCAAAAAGAAATATTCTTCAAAACCTGAGCTTGAGTTCCCGGGTACGTAAAGTCTACATTGCGAAATTCTACGTCGAACTTTTTCATCGGCTGTGGATTTTTTGTCTGAGAAAGTTGCGGATAATCCGTCAGCTGATGAATCGAATCGACAGCGATTCCCGCTTGATTCAATGCTTGGCTCAAATACATGCTGCGCATGATACATTGAGAAAATACAGGCGTTACCAAGATGTAAAGCATCAAATCCACAATCGTTTTTGAAACTTCACCGGAATGCGAAATGATTAAAATGGCAGCCGGTACAAGGAAGAGCGCAAAGCCGTTGATGAGAGTCGTATAAGTGCTCATAATGAACTTCCAGCCCCGCGCATATTCTACAACCATCTGATTGTAAAGTTCAATGGAATTGTAAAAGTTCTTAAAAGAGTAAATTGTCTGCTGAAAGATTTTTACCACAGGAATTCCGCGGACATATTCCACAGCTTCACCGTTCATATTTTCTAAAGACTTCATATACGCCTGCATAAAGTCTTTACATTTCATTCCCTTGGTTCCTAGCATCACAACCGCATAGCTTATCGGGATAAGCGTTGCAAGCCCCATTCGCCAATCAAAAGAAAACATGAGTACTAGAGCCGCAATCGGCACAAGCAAAGTTCCTGCCAAATCCGGAAGCTGATGGGCCAAAAAAGTATGGGTAATGCCAGCATTGTCATCGATAATTTTTCGAATATTACCTGTTGAATTCTTGTCAAAAAAACCAAGAGGCAATTTCAAAAGTTTTTCCATGGCTGCACAACGGATATTTCCTTCTACACGGAAAGCCACCAAATGGGAACAAACAAGAGCTACAAAATAAAGGATTACGCTCGACACCGAAAAGACGACAGCGAGCACTGCGTAATGTTTGACCATATCCGTCGAAACAACTCCGTTCGCCGAAAAGAGTTCTCGAACAAGAAACCATACGTAAATAAACGGTGCAATGCCCAAAACAGCACTCAATGCCGAAAATAAAATAGCCAGCGGAAATAAAGGTTTCCGCGATTTCATATAAGGGGAAAGTTTTCCAAATGTTGTCATGATTCATCCTAATTTAGTCGAAACTAAAATTTGGTTCCAATTTTAAAACGAAACACATCTTTTCGCAAGCATTTTTGTCCGTTTGGATTTTCAAAAAACATTTTGGAGTTTTTTAGATTCTTAACAGCAATTTCATACAAATTAACGTTCGATAAGCGGATCGTTTAGAGTCCATTTGGAGTGGGTTTTCATTTATTTGCTTCTTAAAATTGGCGCATTAAAAACTTTGTTCTAGGAGAAAATATGAACAAAAAAATTTTCGCATGGACAGCAATTTTTGCATGCAGCCTTTTCACCGCTTGCAGCAACAATTCTTCCAGTGCAAATGAAGATTCCAATTACACCCGACAATTCGCAACGGCCATTTCTACCGGCGAAACCATATTCATCGGCACAATGTCCATGGATCACATCGAAGATCTGGGAACAGATTTCGTCGAAGTGGGAACCCGTGCAGGAGTCGTATATTACGACGGTTCCCTTTTCGTCACCGATTTGGACGTGGGTTCCATTACCAGGTACGCTTTGGATGAACACAATAAAATCGGTACAAAGCAAGGTCAAATTACACTTGCAGGCGCATGGGCAAATCACATTTTCTTTGTAAACAAGAACAAAGGTTACATCGGCGCACAAACAGATACGCTCTATATTTTCGACCCTCAAGAAATGAAGATCACCGGTGGTATTGACTTTACAAAGTTCAAGAGCGAAAATGCAACAGCCGTTACGCCGGGCACAGGCGTCATTGTAGACGGTCGGCTTTATATAGGTCTTTTGCAAAACCAAAACGCTTATGCAACAGGCGATACAGCTCAAGTGGCCATCATCGATATCGAAGCGGATTCCGTGATTGCTGTCGCCAAGGATGACCGCGTTGCCGCGGTGGGTTCTCTAGATGATTCCCAAAATCAAGCCTTCGTTGTTACAAAGGATTATATTTATACCTACAGCAACGCCTCCTGGGGTTACGCTCCCGGTCAAATCGACGGATTCCTTCGCATCAAAATTGGCGAAACAGAATTTGACAAAGATTACGCATGGCTCATTAGCCAAGATCTCGAAATCGACGGTTACACAGAAAAAGGGAACTTCAAACATTTTGCTCCGTTCTCTACAGCAGACGGATCCGTTGTCTACGGCTTCTTAAACTTGATGGTAGACTTGAAAATGGTTTGGAAAGATATGGATGATTATTTCGCTTACACCATGAAACCTGTAAAAGTCGATCTTGCCAAAAAGAAAGTGACTCCACTTCCCATTGATTACACATCGAGCTGGGCTTCTTACGGCAATTATCTTGAAGACGCCGGCACTGTTATCTTTGCCGTTTCAACGGAAAAAGGTGGAAACATGTACCTCCGTTACGATCCGATCTCCGACGCGGTTACCGATATCATTGGAAAGCCCAAGCAAATTCCCATGTGGATCGTTCCTCTTAAATAAAATGCAGAAAAATTCCAACAAACTCTCTTAAGCGAAAAGGTCTCCACCTTTGTGGTGGAGGCTTTTCTTTCTATCACTATGAAGATTTTTCAGAGAATTTTCTTTTTCAGTTTTATCCTTTTAAGCTTTATCTTTGCAGAAGATGAAGAAGTCACAAGCTTTGAAGACTACACCGAAAGCGAAGACGTCACCATTCTAGAGGGTTTCTCTGTGGAAACCGACGAAGAAATCGCTTCTAAAGCCCAGACAAAAAAAATGGAAAGCGCTTTTTCCATCGATGCACAAGAAATACAGAACTCAAGCAAAACCATTTCAAAAGCGATCAACAGTTCTTCGGGTGTAAAAGTTCGAAAGTCAGGAGGCATGGGCAGTGACGGAAAAATCAATATCCGCGGCATGGAAGGAAAAAACATCAAAGTTCTCGTTAACGGGATTCCTGTCGATGCTCAAGGAAATCTCGGCCTAGACGACATTCCCATGGAACAAATCGCAAGCATCGAAGTTTACAAAGGGTACATTCCCGCTCGATTTGCAACGGACGGTGCAGGGGGCGCAATCAACGTCATCACTCAAAAACACGCAGCGAATTCCGTAAATGCGGCTTACAGTTTTTCAAGTTACAACACTCACAAAGCATCGGTAAGCGCAAGTCACACGATCGATAGCCTTGTCAACGGGTCAAGCCTTGAAATAGGCTTTTCGGGTTATTTCAATCATTCCGACAACGATTACGAATTCACTTCACCCTACATGAAAAGTTCAACCGGAAACGATACAAGCGTCATCCGAGATCACGACCGGTATACATCTTACAATGTGCAAGCTTTTGCAAACTGGATGAATTTCTGGTTGGATCAAATTTCGATTGGAACTAGTTTTGGTGCAAATGAAAAAGAAGTCCAGGGTACGGAATATCGCATTTTACACGCACAATCCGAAGGGCAACATTGGGGATCGAATATTGCTCTTTCCAAAAAAGATTTCTTTTTAAGAAACCTCAATTTTGACAACAACTTTTCTTTCCGTTTTGCTAAAAATAAAATCACCGATACAAGTAAAATTCATTGCCGCGGCTGGACCATTTGCGACACGACTTCTAAAAATGTCGGCGAGCTTACCGCCATGGGACTTCCCAAGCTCCGCACTGTTGAAATTCACGAGTTTAATGATGCGCTGAATTTCAAATATGAATTTTTCAACCACCATACTTTCTTTTGGAACACGCTTTACCGGTTTCACAAAGAAAGCCCCGAAGACCGCTTTGGTTCGGAATCGGTGGGATTCAATACCGCCGGGTATCCCGGCGAAAGCAATTCTATTACCACGGGACTTTCTTTAGAAAATAAATTTTGGAACGATAAAATTCAAAACTTGATCGGTGTAAAATTCTACTACCTGAAATCCAAAATTTCTTCTCCGGCTACTTCTGTGTTGAATGCGGCAGAAATGGAATCAAACGTATATAAAAATTGGAGTTATGACGAAAGCATTCTTTATCAAATTTTTGAGCCTTTAGCGGTGAAAGCTTCGTATCAGCATGCGGTACGCCTTCCCACGCCCGACGAACTCTTTGGCGACGGCATCCAAGTGAGAGCCGCAACAAACTTGAAGCCAGAAGAAGCAGACAATTTTAACGTAGGATTTTCGTTAGACTGGATGCAAGTTCCTTTGATTACAAGGTTCCGCTTTGACGGAGACGTTTTCCACTCTTATTACAAGAATCGCATTCATTATTTGAGCTCATCCCAAATGGCCGTTCCCTATACCAATATGGAACCGATTCGCGGTTGGGGTTACGAAGGGGACATCAAGCTAGATGTCAACGAATGGATTTTACTCGGAACGAACTTCACATTCCAGGATTTGCGAAATGTCAACTACATCGCAAAACAGGGCATTCCAGAAAATGCGATTATGCCAAACATTCCCCGTTTTTACATGAACTATCTCGCTGAATTTCACACCGGAGATTTAATACGCTCCGGAGATTTTTTGAAAGTTTGGTGGAACGCCAATTATACGGCGGAATATTATTACGGTTGGAAGATCAGTTCAAGACAAAATCGAAAAATCGATGCGAGCTTTACACAGGATATCGGTATGGAATATTCGATTTGGGAAAACAAACTCGCCTGGAGTTTTGAAGTGGACAACCTTCTCGATTCCAAATCTTATGATAACTACGGCGAAAGCAAACCGGGCCGCACCTTCGCCACCAAAATCCGGTACAGCTTCCGCTGAGGATTTATATTCTGAATCGATTTCTTCTGAAAATCCGAGCGACGACAGAGCCGCCTAAATGTCTAATTTTATAACGTGCCTCATTACGTTTACATGTTGCTTTGCAAAGGAAACCGGATTTACACCGGTTATGCGACCGACGTTCAAAAACGTTTTGAAGCCCATCAAGCGGGAAAGGGCGCCAAGTTTACCAAGGCGTTCCCACCCCAAAAAATCCTCAAAGTCTTTGAACTTGAAACAAAGCACGACGCCATGCGGCTAGAATCCCTGATCAAGCAGAAATCCTTAGAAATCAAAAAAGAATGCATTCGGCTTCCGGAAGGAACGCTCCCCCCGTTTTTTACCGATCCTTAGTGGGCATCCAACCAGTTTGCACCATAACCTACGGAAGCAACCAGCGGGACCTTCAATTCCATAGCGTTTTGCATTTCGCTCTGCACGATTCTTCCCATTTCTTCCACACGATCCTTGGGGCATTCGAACACAAGTTCATCGTGCACCTGGAGCATCATCGTTAGCGGCAAAGAATCCTCTTCGATGCGTTTTGCCACGCGAATCATCGCCGTTTTGATCAAATCGGCAGCACTTCCCTGCACAGGCGTATTCACAGCCATACGTTCAGCCATTTGACATTCCGTGCGGTCACTGGAATCGATTCCCAAAATGGCACGGCGCCGACCGGTGAGAGTTTCTACGTAGCCATGTTCATGGGCAAAGCGTTTGATTCGTTCCACATAGGATTCTACACCGCGGTACAAATTAAAGTAACCGTCGATAAAAGCCTTGGCTTCTCCCATGGGAATGTGCAAATCCCGGGAAAGGCGGAACGGAGTCATACCGTAAAGAACCCCGAAGTTTACCACTTTGGCACGGCGGCGTTCATCCGCAGTGACTTCAGAAGGATCTTTTCCAAATACCGCAGAAGCCGTGAGCGCATGAATGTCCATGCCGCTATTGTAAGCTTCGATGAGCTTTTCATCTTCACTCAAATGGGCAAGCATTCGAAGTTCTATTTGCGAATAGTCCGCCGAAAGAATCACGTTGTGAGCGGGATCTTCCGGCACAAAAGCCGCACGGATTTTTTTGCCTTCTTCGGAACGGATCGGAATATTTTGCAAGTTCGGATCACGGCTCGAAAGGCGCCCCGTCGCCGTTCCCCACTGCACAAAATTCGTGTGAATGCGGTGAGTTTCCTTGTTCACAAGCGTCGGAAGGACTTCCACATAAGTGTTCTGAAGCTTTTTCAGTTCACGATAATTTAAAATCGATTGGATGAAAAGCGTCTCTTGTTCCGAAAGGTCGAATTCGTTCAAAAGGCGATCGAGAACAGCGCTATCCGTGCTGCGGCCAGTCGCCGTTTTCTTCAGAACTTTTAATTTGAAATCATCGTAAAGAACTTCGGCCAGCTGTTTTGGCGAACTGATGTTGAAAGGATTTCCACCCGAAAGTTGATAAATCAATTCTTCCGTTTTTTCAATGCGACTTGCAAAATCTTCGGAAAGAGACTGGAGAGATTTCAAATCCACGGAAGCGCCGTTTTCTTCCATATTGAAAAGCACTTTGAGAATCGGCATCTCTGTTTCTTCAAAATGCTTTAACAAGCCATTCTGTTGAAGCTTTTCTTGAATCTTATCCCAAAGTTCATATATGGCAGCGGCATTCTGGGCTGCATATTCCGCCGCATCATCTACAGATACACGGCAAAATTCAATTTCATTTTTCCCGTGGCCCGTCAAGTTTTCTTTCAAAGGAACTTCCCTGCCCACATAACGCATGGAAAGTTCTTCCAGTTCATACTTGGATTCTCCCGGAGAAAGAAGCCACGCTCCGAGTTGCGCATCCAAAACTTGAGGAGGTTCAACACGTTCATCCATCGACCAGGAAAGTACATGCAACGCGGCTTTCGCACTGAACATGCGCCAGGATTTTTCTGCAATCGTAAATGCCGGAACAAACCAATCCGAAAAATATTCCGTATCGATATTGTTCAAAGGAATTCCCATGTCATCCGTGTGACCGAGCGGTACGTAAAAACCTTTATCCGGTTCCGTCGCAAATGCGACTCCCGAAATCCGCGTTTCCATTTGATTCGAACCGTCATACATCACAGAAATCGCCGGAGAAGCAGAACCTTCCACAGCTTCCATCATTTCTTTAAAGGCTTTGGTAGTCCGCACCACGACCGTTTCAAACGGCTTCGCATTTCGCTTCGGAAGTTCTTTCGAAAATCCAGATTTCGACGGAACATCTTCCAGTAAACGGATCAAGCTAAAGATTTCGTTTTCTTTGAAAATCTTTGCCACGGCATCGCTTTCAATGCCTTTGAATTCTAGTTCTGCCGTAGTTCCTTTAAAGCCTCGTGCCGATTGGATCGTAACAAGTTCCCGTGAAAGGAATGCATTTTCCTTGCCTTTTTCCAAGTTGTCATGCAAGCCTTTTTTGGTAATCTTATCCAGATTTTCATACAAATTATCAATGGAACCGTATTCCTGCAAAAGTTGCACGGCAGTTTTAGGCCCCACTTTCGCAACGCCGGGAACGTTATCGGAAGAATCTCCCATCAAGGCGAGATAATCGCGGATCTGCTCCGGAGGCACTCCAAATTTTTCTTTCACCTGTTCCGGTCCAAAGTCAATGCCGTCCGCTCCCTTTTCCAAATGGAAAAGATGAATGCGATCGTTCACCACCTGGGAAAGGTCCTTGTCTTTGGTAACAAGTAGAATTTGTTCAAAGCCTTCCTTGTATGCGACTTCCGCAGCAGCAGCCATTACGTCGTCGGCTTCATAGCCTTTTTCCGAAAGCAGAGGAAGTCCGCTGGCATGGATGATTTCTTCCAAGAGCGGCATCTGCTTTGCCATTTCTTCGGGCATCGGGCCGCGATTCGCTTTGTACTCCGGGTAAAGTTCATGCCGAAACGTCGGAGCGCCCACATCCGTTACAATTGCAAAATGGGTCGGTTTGTGTTTAGCAAGAATCCGAAGGACTGCACCCCAGTATCCATGTACCAAGGAAACATCCAAACCATCCTTGTTGACCAAAGGATTTTTTGCATACGCATAGAACATGCGGAACGCGAGTGCAAACGAGTCCAACAAAAGCAACTTACGCGGAGCGGGCATATGCCCTCCTATCCAAAATGTTTTTACAGATCAGCGCGGAGCTTTTCGCGCATTTCCTTCACCGTTTCCACCGCTTTTTCAACGGAGTTGGCACGGGCAAGCAAAACGCCCATGCGACGGTGACCGCCCACTTCCGGCTTACCGAACAAGCGAATGCCCGTGTCCGGAGTTTCGAGAACCTTGGCGAGATTGCTAAAGCGAACCTTGTCCGATTCCCCTTCAAGAACAATCGCCTTCGAAGCAGACGGGCCGCGGAACGCGATGTTCGGAATCGGAAGTCCAAGGATTGCTCGCGCATGCAGTGCGAATTCCGAAAGGTCCTGGGAAATCAGAGTCACCATGCCCGTATCGTGGGGGCGCGGACTCACTTCGCTAAAGAGAACGTCTTCACCGCAAACAAACAGTTCCACGCCAAAAATGCCACGACCGCCCAGCGCATCCGTCACCTTTTTAGCGATGTCGTGAGCCTGTTCAAGCACGTGGGCGCTCATCGGCTGCGGCTGCCAAGATTCCTGGTAATCGCCGCTCACCTGGTGATGGCCTACCGGTTCAAGGAAGCTTGTACCGCCCACATGGCGCACGGTGAGCATCGTAATTTCATAATCAAACGGAACAAAGCCTTCCACGATCACGCGGGAAGGTTTACCCGTACGGCCTGCGGTCTGGGAAATGTTCCAAGCTTTGTCAATATCCGCTTCGGTTTTGACCGTGCTCTGTCCGTGACCCGAAGAACTCATCACCGGTTTTACAACGCAGGGAATTCCCACCGCTTTCACAGCAGCTTTAAAATCTTCTTCGGTATCGGCAAAACGATACGGAGAAGTTTTAATGCCCAGTTCTTCTGCAGCAAGGCGGCGAATTCCTTCACGGTTCATCGTCAGACGCGTCGCCATCGCGGTCGGAATCACGTTATAGCCTTCTTTTTCTAATTCCACGAGAGTAGGCGTTGCTATGGCTTCCACTTCCGGAACAATGTAATCCGGTTTTTCCATTTCAATGACACGGCGCAGTTCCGCACCGTCCAGCATATTGATCACATGGCTGCGGTGAGCCACTTGCATACCCGGTGCATTTGCATAACGGTCTACAGCGATGGTTTCAACGCCAAGACGCATCATTTCAATGATAACTTCCTTGCCGAGTTCACCCGCTCCGCAAAAGAGAACGCGCGTTGCGCTCGCGCTAAGCGGAGTACCAATCGATCCAAGTTCTGCTGCCATAAATTCCCTCGTAAAAAACTTTGTCCAATTACTTTTTGTTTTTGCCCGGAGTTCCCTTTTCATAACCGCCAATGCAAGAAACCGCTTTGCTGTTGCATGGAGTCCCTTCACGGGCAGTCGTTTCTCCGTCCGATTCGAAAACGGCGTCAATCATGCGGCTAAAGTCGTTTGAAACTCCTTTGCCGACGGTATACTTGTAGTACAAATCGTCATCACGAGTATAAACAAGAACCGTTACCGTTTCGCGAGCATTTCTTTTGCTTTTAAGCGTGTATCCATAAGGAACTTCCTTGATGGTAAACATGCGAAGGCTCGGCATTTCAACGCCAAAATCCTTCCACGTCACATATTGACCTGCGGCGCGAGCATTAAAGAACGCAGTAGAATCCTTTTCGTTCAAGGTTTCCATCACTTCGTTAATGCGCTTATCGTACGTTTCCTGCACCAAGCGAAGATCTTCTTCCTGAGCCGTCAAACGTTCTTCCGAATCCATCGGCTCATCTTCTTCCGCAAACAGCGGAGAAATCGACAAGCAAAAGGCTAATGCGGCAAAAGAAAACTTTTTCATATTCCAATGTTAAAAATTTTCCTGTTCACCGTTTTTAAAGGGATTTACCGAAGCTTATATTTGGCAACAAAACGGTCAAATTCCGCAAAATCATCCGATTTAGCTCTTAAAGAGCGACCGTTCCATTCAAACAGGGATTCTCCCCAAGCGCCGCCTGACGCCGGCTCCCAAATAAACGCGCCAAGGCTCGCCGGGGAATTTTTCATCGCATCGAGAGTTTCATAACGGGCGTTGTCGTAATCGTAAGAACCGTCTTCATTGCCACCATTATATTCCGCAATCACGAACTTCATACCAGAATATTTATTCGAAAGCGACTGCACCAAAGACTTCCATGATTCCGGATTTCCATGGGAATAGGATTCATAAGCCGAAAATCCCATTACGTCAAAAGAAACTCCCTGATTTTGCACAATGGATTTAAGCCACCATTCCACCGTTGACGCATTCTGAGGACTTTCAATATGCGCCATCGTGAGAATGGAGTTCGAAACCGCTTTCACTGCACGGAATCCGCTTTTTAAATATTTAGCCGTATTCTGCACACCTTGAAGAGTTCCCATGCCACCATTTACAGACAAATTAAGAGGAATGGTGTCGCTTCCCCAGCAATCCGAGCTGGGCGTGTGGCGAATCATCCCATTTGTAATTTCGTTCCCCACCTGAACCATGTCGGGCGTTGCACCTGCCACTTGTAAAGCAGAAATCAAATCGTACGTGTAATTGTAAACAGCATCCGCCATGACATCTACATCCGTAATGTCCCGCCACGGATAAGGAACATGCTGTTTTCCAGGATCTGCCCAATTGTCGCTGTAATGGATATCCACAAGCAAGCCGAAGCCCGCGTCTTTTACCCGTTTAGCATAAGAAATCAAACTGTCCTTTCCCCCAAATGGAACATTTCCATAAGAATTTGCCACATCACAACCGGATGCTGCATAGCCATAAGGCGCTTGGGGGTCTACAAAGGTTTTTAACCGGATATAGTTAAAACCATGACTCCGCAAAATTTCAAAAATCGACTTTTGAACCCCATCGGTATCGTAAAGAACATAGCCGGCAGATTCATATTCCTGAAAATGTGAAATATCTGCACCTAAAATATATTCCCCACTGGAATAGCGCCAAAAAGACGAAGAAGACTCCCATGCGGAAGACATCTCTTCTTCACTGGAAGACGACAAGCGCGACGAAGATGACAACGCATCATAAGAAGATGAAGAAAGGGTTACACTTGAAGAAGAAACCGAGAAGGCGCTTGAAGAAATAGAAACCCCTCCCGTCGAAGAAAAAGGAATTTCTCCGCTAGACGAAAGGCTAACCTCGTCAGTAGCAGAAGACGACATTTCGGAGGAAGACCCTGTAGAATCCATAGCGGAATCCGAAGACGGTCCAAGTTCTCCCTGGGAATCCGACGAAGTCAAATCGCCCGAGTCCGGATTTTCATAAGCGGGATCAACAGTAGGATCCAAGACAACAGGATCCGATGCGGTAGAATTTCCTTCCGAACCGCAAGAAGTGAAAAAGAAGAGGCCGGTCAATGCCATCAAAAGAAGAATTCGCAGTTTCATCGAGATTCCTTTTTTTGTCACCAACCACATTCCCTAAAATAGGTTCATCCGCGTCCAAACGGACTAACGTTTTCAAAAATTATCAGTCTTGCCTTTTTACAATTGGTTTGTTATACTTAGTTTCAGCTAACTAGTAAGGAATATCGATGTCACAACCGCTGAAGCTTTCTCAAAGCCTTGAAGATTATTTGGAAATGATCCACATCCTTTGCCTCGAAAACAAAGGAATTGCGCATGTCAAGGACATCGCTGCCCGTCTTTCTGTAAAAATGCCGTCCGTCAACAAAGCGATGAACGAACTTAAAAAGCTCGATCTGGTGATCCAAGAGCCGTATACGGGCGTTTCCCTTTCCCCCATTGGAAAAAAGACAGCGGCAAAGATCCTCGCCCGGCACTTTCTGCTCAAATCCATGCTTTTAAAGCTCGGTGTCAGCGAAAAGAACGCAAACGAAGACGCCTGCAAAATGGAACACATCCTTTCGCAGGAATCTCTCGATGCAATCGACGCATTTGTCCACGAAGAAAAGAACGATTAACCGTTCTAAAAAACGGATGAACACAAATCCTGGAAGGCTCCAGGATTTGTCGTTTTAAAACCAATCTCGCCCTGGACAACGAGATTCTCCGCGAGGTCATCGAAAAAAAACTCTAGAGCCGAATGTCGCATTGGCGATTCATTTCAACAAGCGAAAGCCGTTGCGCAAACGTTTGCCAGCCCGAGTCAAGAAGCCACTCGTGACACCGGACCAGGAAAATGTCACCTGGTCGATGGATTTCGCCATCGACGTTTTGC
>JAGDBD010000104.1 GCA_017959225.1 Fibrobacter sp.
CATGGGCCTCATTGACAGAATTCCGCGCATCGTCGTCGCACAGGCAGAACACGCAAATCCGTTCTTCCAAGCCTATGAACGCGGCTTCGACAAGCTCGTTCCGGTACAGGCAAAGAAAACCCTCGCAAGCGCAATCCAGATCGGAAACCCGGTCAGCTACCCGAAGGCAGTCCGCGCAATTCAAAGTACAAACGGCATGGTCGTGAGCGTCACGGAAGAAGAACTGGCAAACGCTGCCCACCGCGCAGACCGCATCGGTCTTTACGCTTGCCCGCACACCGGTGTCGCTCTCGGCGGTCTCGAAAAGCTCGTGGCAGCAGGCAAGATCGATAAGGAAGAAGAAGTGGTCGTCATCAGCACGGCACACGGTCTTAAGTTCACCGAATTCAAAGTCGGCTATCACGAACAAAAGCTTGAAGGCATTCAAAGCCAGTTCGCCAATCCGATCTTCAAGGCCCCTGCAGAAATCGGTCCAGTCATGGACATTCTCAAAAAAGAAATGGCTAACCGGAGACGCTAAAAAATGGTTTTGAATGTCATCTGGCTCATTTTCTTCTTTGGAGCCTTTATCGCATGCATCGTTCAATGGCTCGCCATGGGCGATTCGGGGATTTTTAACAAGACGATCCTCGCTGCATTTGATATGTCCAAGACGGCATTCGAAATTTCTCTCGGGTTGACGGGAATACTAAGCCTTTGGCTCGGTCTCATGAAGATCGGTGAAAAAGCGGGAGCCGTGCAGATCCTTGCAAAGCTCGTCCAGCCTCTTTTCACCCGTCTCTTCCCCGAAATTCCCAAAGGGCATCCGGTGATCGGCTCCATGCTGATGAACATCAGCGCGAACATGCTCGGTTTGGACAATGCGGCAACGCCAATGGGACTTCAAGCCATGAAGCAGTTGCAAGAGTTGAACCCTAACGAAGACAAGTCCGTTGCAAGCGATTCCCAAATTCTCTTTCTCGTTTTGAACGCCAGCGGTTTAACGCTTATTCCGGTAAGCATCATGACTTACCGTGCCCAAATGGGAGCGGCAAATCCCAGCGACGTGTTCCTTCCGATTCTCCTTGCTACATTCTTCAGCACCATCGCAGGCATTGTTTCCATTAGTTTCTTCCAAAAGATCAAATTAAAAGATCCTGTAACGTTGCTTTGGCTCGGCGGTCTTTGCGCTGGCGTCATTGCGCTACTTGCCTACTTTAGCCGCTTGACAGCCGAAGCTCTCGGAACCACAAGTCTTTTCATCAGCGGGATCGTTCTTTTCAGCGTGATCGTCGCATTTTTAGCTTTGGCGGTGTACAAAAAGATGCGCCCGTACGAAGCTTTTGTGGAAGGCGCAAAAGAAGGGTTCCATACTGCGGTCATGGTCATTCCCTATCTTGTAGCGATCCTTGTCGGTGTTGCGGTATTCCGTGCCAGCGGAGCCATGGACCTTGTGATGAACGGAGTTTCCCACTTGCTCGGACTTTTTGGAATCGGAAATGACGTGGTCCCGGCTCTCCCGACTGCGGTCATGAAGCCTTTGAGCGGCGGAGGCGCCCGCGGAATGATGATCGACGCCATGAAAACCTTTGGCGCAGACAGTTTTGCAGGCCGCTTGAGCAGTATGTTCCAAGGAGCGACCGACACAACCTTCTACGTTATCGCCGTTTACTTTGGATCGGTAGGCGTCCGCAAAACCCGCCATGCGGTTACCTGCTGTCTTATTTCGGACGCTGTCGGTATTCTTTCAGCGATCGCAATCGCCTACCTTTTCTTCCCACCGGCTTAGATTTTACGGTTTAAAACAAAAAACGCAGTTCCACCGGACTGCGTCTTTTGTTTTTAATGCTTGGACTTTACTCTGCCGCAGCGATATTTAAAATGATCTGCGTCACCGTTTCGATGCCTTCAACGGTCACATGTTCAAACGGACCGTGATAAGCGTAGCCGCCCGTGCCGAGGTTCGGGCAAGGAAGTCCCATAAACGAAAGCCTTGCACCGTCCGTTCCGCCCCGCACCGGTTTGCTTACCGGTTCAATTCCCACTTGGCGAATGGCTTTGCGAGCGCGTTCCAAAACCTGCGGATACTGTTCCATCACCTGCAGCATATTGCTGTAAGAATATTTGACTTCCAAAGAAACCACTGGATCCGTTTGAACGCCACCATATTTTGAATTGAAAATCACAGCGAGCTTTTCCAAATTTTTCAAACGCCTTTCAAAAATCTGCTGATCGTGATCTCGGACAATGTAAACGAGTTTCGCTTCAGAAACATTCCCTTGCATATCGATCAAATGGTAAAAGCCTTCCCGGCATTCCGTTGTCGCAGGAGTTTCATTTTTCGGAAGGGCCATAGCGATTTCTGCAGCGATCAAGCTCGCATTTTTCATGATCCCTTTAGCATCACCCGGATGAACGCTTTTGCCCCGCACCTTAAAAATGGCCGTTGCCGCATTGAAATTTTCGTAAGCCAGTTCACCTTCATAGCTTCCGTCCACCGTATAAGCGTACTTCGCTTTGAAATAGTTCAAGTCAAAAAGGTCCGCACCGCGACCGATTTCTTCGTCGGGGGTAAATCCCACCCAAATATCTCCATGAGGAATTTGCACCCCGTTCCGATCGCTTTCCACAAGGCGTTCCATGGCCGTCACAATCGCCGTAATTCCCGCTTTGTCGTCTGAGCCTAAAAGGGTCGTTCCGTCGGTCGTTACCAGAGTTCTTCCCTTGAGGGATTCCAGTTCCGGAAATTCAGAAACGCTTAAAACATCGCCCGAACCTTGAAGAACCACATCGTTCCCGTCGTAATTTTCAAAAACCTGTGGCTTCGGATTTTCACCGGAAAAATCCGGAGACGTATCCATGTGACTGATAAATCCAATCGCATCGTCGGTTTCATGCCCAAAAGTCGCCGGGAGCATTCCGTAAACGTATCCGTGTTCGTCCATCTTCACTTGGGAAAGCCCTATACGCTTCAATTCTTCGACGAGATAATTTCCGAGATCGAGCTGTTGTGCTGTACTCGGACACGTGGAAGAATCCTCGTTTGAAGTCGTCGTGAAACGGACATAATTGAGAAAACGATCTAAAATTTTCATACCCTAAATTTACAACTTTCAAAACGAAAAAAGCCTTCCGGTTTGGAAGGCTTCCTTTTAAGCACTCTGCAAATTACTTCGCAAGTTTCGAAAGTTCTCCGCGGATCGAATCCTTCTGGGCTTCAAAGCTCTTGAAGGTGCTGAGAGAACCATCTTCCTTGACGATGTAAACCTTAGGAACATAGCCGTCGCTGTAGAGTTCACCGAATTCGCGGGATTCGTCAAAGAACACGTCAATGCCCGCTTCATCCAGCTTGAATTCTTCAATGTAGCCACGGACAGCACGCTTGTTGTTGCCACCGCTTGCCACAGCGATCGACTTGATGCCTTTATCCTTGAATTCGCTTGCAATCGCTTTGATTTCCGGCGTTGCATGGCGGCAGTGACCGCAGGTCGTGGAGAAGTAGAACACGAAGAGAGGCTTACCCGCATAGGCTTCCAAATTTTCTGCCGAAACGGAAACGCCAGTGGCTTTGACTTTGAAGTTGAGCTTTGCCTGAGTACCATCGGCCAAAGTATCACCGCGGAGAGGTGCGACAGCTTCTTTCAGTTTAGCTTCTTCCGCTTTCTGCTTTTCGATATTCGCTTTGCGCTGTTCCATTAAGCGATCACGGAAACGGAGACCCACAGCATTCAAAGTATCTGCCGGGAGTTGGAGCTTCTTGGTGGAATCCGCAGCATTAGCACGGGTATCGCGGACCGACTGTTTGAAGGTAGAAAGGCTCAAATCCAAAGCGGACTGTTCCGAAAGCGAAGCTACCTGTGCACCGAACTGAACACCGAGCAAATAAGAAGCGTTGCTAGCCTGTTCTGCTGTAAACGGAGCCGGCTTTTCCGGAGCCTTGGGAGCAGCAGCCGTATCTGTCGAATCCAGAGACTTCGGCGGAAGCGGCATCTTTGCCGCCTGAAGTGCGCGGGCACGGCTGTTCATCGAAGCAGCAATCGTCGTCATGACGGAATCGGAATACTTGATTTTGAACGAAGTATCCTTGATCATTTTGTAACCGTCATCGATAGCCGCAAAGAATGTGGCATCGTCAACCGGGAATTCCAGTTGCTGTTCCGAAACGTTCTGCAACTGCATTCCAAACTGGGAACCGAGCAGATAAGCGATTTTGATTTCGTCCTTGGCATCAAGGTCTACTTTTACATTTTCGGTCTTTTGCGCATTGCAAGCGACAGGTGCTGTAGCAGCTGCAGCAAGCGCGATAGAGCGTAACTTCATTCTAATGCCTCCTTGGCATATCAATTTTGAACATAAACTAGCAATTTTTCTAATTTGTTGACCACTATGAAGCTCTCTAAGTTCTTTTATACCACGCTCCTCGAAACGCCGAGCGACGCCACCATGCCGAGCCATATTTTCCTCATGCGCGGCGGTTATATTAAGCCCCTGTCCACCGGTATCTACAGTTACCTTCCGATGGGCTTCCGTGTCCTCAAAAAAATCGAAAATTTGATCCGTGAGGAAATGAATTCCATCGGCGGAATCGAAGTCGATCTTCCGGTTGTGCAGACAGCAGAACTCTGGAGCGAATCGGGTCGTTACACGGCAATTGGCGAAGAACTCCTCCGTTTTAAGGACCGCAACAACCACAACATGGTCCTTGCGATGACCCACGAAGAAGCGATGACGGATCTGGTCCGTTACGTGGTTTCGAGCTATAAACAGCTCCCGTTCATGCTCTATCAGTTCAAGACAAAGTACCGCGATGAAGCCCGCGCCCGCGGAGGTCTTATCCGCGTCCGTGAATTCTTGATGAAAGACGCATACAGCTTCCACACTTCACAGGAAGATTTGGACAAGCATTACGACCTCGAATACAAGGCATACCAGAACATTTTCCGCAAAGTCGGCATTGAACCGGTGATCGTCCAGTCGGATACCGGCATTATGGGCGGTAAAGTCGCTCACGAATTCATGCTCGATACTCCCAACGGCGAAGATTACCTGATTCTCTGCAAGCACTGCGGGTACCAGGCAAACCGCGAAATCGCCACCTTCGAACGCGAACCGTTCCAAGGAGACGCAAACGCTGCTCTCGAAAAAGTGGCAACGCCGAACGCTTCGACTATCGAAGACCTCTGCAAGTTCCTGAACGTTCAGCCGGCACAAACCGCCAAGTGTGTATTCTTTGACTTTAACGGCAAGCTCGTCACCTGCGTTGTACCGGGCAACTTGGACGTTTCGGAAATCAAACTGCACAACCTTCTCAAAGCAAAGGAATTGTACCCGGCTGAAGATTCCCTGATCGAAAAGTGCGGCATGGTCCCTGGCTTTGCAAGCCCGATCGGTGCACACGACACCATCGTGGTCATCGACAAGGCTCTCGAAAACGCATACGATCTCGTCTGCGGAGCAAACGAAAAAGGTTTCCACTACATTCACTTCAACCCGAAGCGCGACACAAGCGGTTTCCAGATCGCAGACATCGCCGAAGCGGAAGAAGGCTGCAAATGCCCGAAGTGCGGAAAGCCTCTTTCCGAAACCCGCGGTATTGAACTCGGCAACATCTTTAAGCTCGGTGTCAAATTCTCCGAAAGCATGGGCGCTACATTCTTAACTCCGGACGGCAAGAGCGAACCCATCATCATGGGCTGCTACGGCATCGGAGTCGGACGTCTCATGGCTTCCGTGGTCGAAAATTCCCACGACGAATTCGGACCGATCTGGCCCAAAGCCATTGCACCGTTCCAGGTAGAAATCGTGAACATCACCAAGGATAGCGAAATCGCAGACAAGCTCGAAAAGGAACTGACCGATGCCGGCTTCGAAGTCCTTGTAGACGACCGCGACGAACGCGCAGGCGTCAAGTTCAAGGATGCAGACCTTTGGGGCATTCCGCTCCGCATCGCTCTCGGCAAGAAAGGTCTTGCTAACGGCGAAGTGGAATGGAAACCGCGTGCCGAAAAGGAAATGACGATGGTGAAACTCGAAGACGTCGTCGAAAAGGTCAAAGAATTCTACAGAGACTAAACTCTGAATTCCTGAACGCTTGAAACGCTCTGCCCCCGCGGAGCGTTTTTTTCATTTGGAGCGTTTTTTCGTTTACAAGAGGAACCTCATCCCCTCTACAAATCAGCAATGTCAATTTCTATTATATGCGTCGAGGAAATTCCCTATGGCAGATAACGTCAAAGATCGCAGCATTCTAGGCCTTTCCTGGCCGCTCATTATCACGTTCGGAATCGGCGTTTTCCAACCGATGATGGACAGCTGGTTTCTTTCTCGAACAAGCGAAAGCGCTGCCGCAGGAGTTGGAGCGTTACTGCCAATTCTTGGAACCATCTTCATGGCCATTCAAGCCTTTTCCCAAGCGGGAGCAAGTATCGCTTCCCAGTTCATGGGGGCAAGCGCCAACAGCCACGCTAGAACGACCATTTCCATGGTGATTGTCGGCAGCATGCTTTTAGGCGTCGCCATGACATTACTCGTTTGGCCATCTTCCCATTGGATCGTAAGTGCAATGGGGCTTTCGGGGGAAACGGCTAAATTCGGCGTGCAATTTATGCAGGTCGTCTGTTTTGGTTTTGTGTTCCGAGCGTTGCAAACGACTTTAACAGCAATGATTGCAACCCACGGTCTCACCATTTGGAATTTGATCGGCAACTCCTTTACGATTGCATTCAATATCCTCTTGAACATCGTCTTTTTGAACGGCATGTTTGGACTTCCCAAGATGCACGTGGAAGGCGTTGCACTGGCCACCGCTCTTTCCTGGGCATTTTCAAGCGCCATCCTTTGGGCGGTATTGAAGTTTAAAATCCATCACAAGACAAAGCGTATCGACATCAAACGTTCCCGTGTCGTCATCGGAGACTGGTTTCGCATCGGGCTTCCGGCAGCCGCAGAACCGGTCAGCTTTCAGCTTTTCCAAGTGTTCATTACAGCGATGGTCGTGCACCTTGGAACAATGGCCGTCACAGCAAGAGTTTTCAGCGCAAACTTCGCCATGTTCGCCATTATCCTCGGAGTGGGCCTTGGCAACGGAAACCAAATTCTTGTAGCCCATTTGGTAGGCGCCCACGATTACAAAAAAGCAAACCGCAGAACGTATCAGTCGCTCATCGCAAGCTGTTCTTCCGGCTTTTTAATCGCTCTCATCGTGGCCCTTTTAGGCTCTCATCTGCTAAGGCTCTATACCGATAATCCGGACGTCATCGCTCTCGGCTCAGCGTGCCTTTGGTGCGATGTCGTATTGCAGCCCTTCAAATCGGCAAACATTATTTTAACGGGATCGTTGCGTGCTGCCGGAGATTCCAAATTCCCTGCGATTTTTGGAAGCCTCATGATGTGGACACTTGGCGCAGGAACAGCCCTCTTCCTAGCCTTCGTATTGGATCTTGGGCTCATTGGACTTTGGCTCGGCATGGCGAGCGATGAATTCTACAGATCCTGCGCAAATCTTTGGCGTTGGAAAAGCGGTCGCTGGAAAGCGGCAACCGTTATCTAAGCAGTTCTTCCACGCGAGCGACGATTTTATTCCGGTCTCCGCTCCAATCCGGAGCGATAAGGGTTTCGTTTTGAGCTTCGCCGCTAAACCGTTCAATGGCAACGGAATTCCCCACGATCCGTATAAACCGCGCCACGGCACTGCAATAGTCTTCAAACGAAAGCAGTCCAAATTCGCCCCGTTCAAATTCTTCCGCCATACGCGTTCCACGGACAATGTGCAACGGATGAATTTTAACCGCACTCACGCCAGAATCTTTGATCGTCTGAGCGGTACGTTCAAAATCTTCCATCGTTTCACCGGGAAGTCCAAGAATCACGTGGGAAGTCACCGTAAGTTCCGCTTCATGAGCCCGCTTTACGGCATCGGTAAAATCCGCCACTGTATGACCGCGGCCAACACGTTCAAGCGTTTTATCACTAGCCGTTTGGAGTCCTAATTCTAAAATCACCTTTTTCCGGGAATTTTCATAGGCGAGAAGTTCCATCACATCGTTTGGAACCGTATCCGGTCTCGTTCCAATGGCCACCCCAATGACTTCTTCCGAAGCAAAAGCCGGTTCGTAAATTTCACGCAGACGATCAACTGGCGCATACGTATTCGTATATGGCTGAAAATAGGCAAGAATTCCCGCATCTTTGTATTTACGGCGAATCCGCGGTAAATATTCCGCGATCTGCTCCTGCACGCCAACGCCCGCTTTATCCCAAACCGGACTAAAAGACTTGTTGTTGCAATAACTGCATCCGCCCTTTCCACGGGAGCCGTCCAAATTTGGGCAACTCATTCCGCCGTTCAACGGCAATTTGCGAACCCGTTTCCATTCCGGGAAAATCTGCGCAAGAAACTCTTTATATGTGAAATAGAGCATAAAACCGGTCCGATCACTTCCAAGTAGAATTTAGAAAATTTGGCCATTTTACATTCCTTTCCGTTTTTGAACGAGTGATGCCGTTCATAAAATGAAGATCCTTCCAAAAAAATCGCCACGCTCATCTTAATTTTTTTTTACATTTGTATAAAATGTCTTTTTGACAACTTACCTGGGAGCCTATTATGTTCAAGAAAATTTTCCTCGCATCGGCACTAGCCTTTTCTTCGAGTTTTGCCACGTTAAACTTTTTCCCCGTCGGAAAAGCCAACCAGGCACAAGTGGACTTCGTATCCGTTTACGTTTGGAACGATGATTTTTCCACATTGATCTTTCCGCTCAGCATCAAATACAATCCTATGGACAATTTTGAACTCTCCATTCAAAAGTTGGGATATATGGCTTGGAGCGAACCGAAAGACTGTGAAGACCTCCCCACCGGCTGTCCCGACCACAACGGTTTTACCGCTGCGACATTAGGCGTCCGTTATCAGTTTATTCCTACCCAGCCCTTTAAACCTTTATTTGCCGCCGCTGTAGACGTTTTCCTTCCTCTTTCTGCGGAAGCCGTTACCGATGGATATGATCCTTTCGGCTTCTACGGAGCACTCCAGTACATTCAAATTTTTAGCCGTTCTCTCATTTTCGGTTCTGAATTTGGTCTAAAATGGCTCTTCGAGGACGATTACAAAGACGGATACAGGTACATGGGCCAGCTTTTCGAAAAGAAAGAAGAAGGTCTTCAAATGACCGCTAAAGGAGAACTCGATTACACCTTTGCACCTATCAACACCACCATCTGGATCGGAGTGGACTTTAACAAAAAATTCACCGAAGACAAAATCAACGGCAAAAAGGATGACGATAGCGACGAAAGCCAAATCGACTTCCGAGTCGGTGCAAGTTACTTATTCACCCCCATGTTCCGTCTAAAAGTCAACTTCGCCTATTCGAAGGGAGACTTGGAAGGGGATCACAAAACCGTCAACAGCATCTTCTCGGTCATGTTCTAACCCCGTACATTGTTCTTCAAAAAAACTCCTCGTCAACCGGGGAGTTTTTTGCTTATGAATAAAAAAAATCGTTTAATATTTAACAACGGAATTTTGCAACCGCCCAAAATCCTTTGTTTTCACGGGATTTATTTTAAGAGTAAAAATGGAGAAAATCGGGTAAAAAGTTTCCATATTTTCACTCTCACATCACCTAGAAAGCTCTCGCCCTTCGGGGCGGGAGTTTTTTTCATATGAAATTAAAAAGCCCCCGATTTCTCGGGGACTCTCTGTTGAAGACTAAGCGGATTACATTTCTTCCAAGTGCTTACCGTTCGTTTCACGCACGAACTTCGCCACAAAGAAGATGCTGAACGCCGCAAAGAGCGTGTAAAGCAAGTACGTCGGCCCAATGCCAATTCCGCCCTTGCCGGTGAGAATCGGGAACGACCAGGAAACGAGGAAGTTCGCAAACCACTGTGCAAGACCGCAAATCGAAATGGCCACAGCACGGATACGGTTATTGAACATTTCGCCGAGCATCACCCACATCACCGGACCCCACGTGACCGCAAAGAACGCCACATAGAAGTTCGCAGCCACGAGAGCGACCACAGCGCCACCGCCCAAGGATCCGTCCGGAGACGCATTCAAGAAGCAAAGTGCCAAAGTTCCAAGCGTAAGCATCATACCGACACTACCGATCAAAAGGAGCGGTTTACGGCCCACTTTATCGATCAAAAGAATCGCGACAACCGTCATCACCATGTTAATGATACTGTTGATAAGGCTCGAAAGGAATGCATCACTTTCACCAAAGCCCACGCTCTGCCACAGCATAGAACCGTAGTAGAAGATCACATTGATACCGACGAGCTGCTGCAACACGGCAAGGCCAAGGCCCACCCACACAATCGGCGCAACACGCTTCTTTCCATTGGTCAGTTTTTCAAGCAGGTCCGAAAGATGGTGACGCTTTTCATTGTCGAAAGACTTCTGAATGGCTGCCACGTGTTCATCCAGACGATCCGGGTTGATCTTGGCAAAGACAGCCTTCGCTTCTTCGATTTTGCCCTGGGAAATCAAATATCTCGGCGATTCCGGAAGGCGAAGAGCCGCGATTCCATACATGAGCGCCGGAACGATTTCGATCCAGAACATCAACTGCCAAGCCTTGAAACTTCCAAGGATCACGTTGTTTGCAGAACCCGAAATTTTAACGATCAGGTAGTTGGAAAGCAACGCGATGAAGATACCGACAACGATTGCCATCTGCTGCATGGAACCTAAACGTCCACGCAAATGCGCAGGCGCGGTTTCAGCAATGTAAATCGGAGCGATGATACTTGCCATGCCGACGCCAATACCACCGATGACGCGCCACATAATAAAGTCCGGAATTCCAAAAGGAATACCGGAACCGATAGCGCTCACAAGGAAGAGGATTGCAGCGGCGAGCATGCATCTGACGCGTCCAAAGACGTCAGCCAAACGACCCGCGAAATAGGCACCGCCAGCCGCACCGATCAAAGACAATGCGACAGCAAGGCCTAACTGGTAATCCGACATGGCGAAATGGACTTTTAATGCGCCATTCGCTCCGTTGATCACAGACGAGTCGAAGCCGAAAAGGAAACCACCGAGGGCGGCGGCGAGAGTTATTTTGACAACATGACCGAGGTCAAGTTTTTCTGTAGATAGCTGATCCATGCAGCCTCCTTGGTAATAGGTTAATTCTTTCACTGCTCTTTAATAAAATAGGTTGCGAAGATCAGTTCCGCAAGAAATTTCACTATCGATGTAAAGAAATATTTTCCATGGATGCCTATGAAATAAAAAAAAAGCCTCGTCGAGACGAGGCTTTCTTTATTCCAATTTGGAATGTTCCAGTTACTTCTTTTTCTTCACGTTGACCGTGCCGAATTCCACGTTGGTCTTCTTGCCGAGCAAGAGAGCACGTGTCTTCAGCGGAAGGCCGAAGCAGTGAATGAAGCCGATAGCGTCCTTCTGATCGTACATATCGACGTTGGAGAAGCTGCCGAGGCCCAGATCGTACAAGCTGTACGGGCTCTGCATGCCAGCCGGAATCACGTTACCCTTGTAAAGCTTGAGACGCACGTCGCCGGTCACCACCTTCTGGGTTTCCGTGATGAAGGCGTCCATAGCCTGGCGGAGCGGAGTGAACCACTGACCATTGTAAACGAGGTTTGCATAAGTCATGGCCATCTTCTGCTTTTCGAACATGGTTTCCTTGTCGAGAACCAGCTGTTCCAAGCATTCGTGAGCCTTGTAAAGGAGCGTGCCACCCGGAGTTTCGTACACGCCACGGCTCTTGAGACCCACGAGACGGTCTTCCACGATGTCGATCAAACCGCAAGCATTGTCGCCAGCGATCTTGTTCAACTTTTCGAGGAGTTCCACTGCGCCCATCTTCTTGCCGTCGAGAGCTACCGGAGTGCCCTTGTCGAAGGAAATGGTCACATAGGCCGGCTTGTTCGGAGCCTGTTCGTACGTCTTCGTATGCTTGAGCATGTCGTACTTGTGTTCCTTATCCGGTTCTTCGAGAATGCCACCTTCGTGGGAAAGGTGCCAAAGGTTACCGTCTTCGGAATAGATCTTTGTCTTGGAAATGCCGGCATGCGGAATCTTGTGAGCATCGAGATAGTCGATCATGCTTTCACGATCGTTGAATTCCCACTTCGGGTCCTTCCACGGAGCGATCACTTCGAGGGACGGATCGAGAGCCGCATAGGTGAGTTCGAAACGCACCTGGTCGTTACCCTTACCGGTAGCACCGTGAGCAACGGCATAAGCACCTTCCATCTGAGCGATCTTCACCTGATACTTGGCAATGAGCGGACGGGCAAAGGACGTGCCGAGAAGGTAGGTGCCTTCATACTTAGCGCCAGCGCGAACGGTCGGCCAAACGTAATCTTCGAGGAATTCCTTGCGGAGGTCGAGTACGTAGCACTTGGAAGCGCCCGTTGCAAGAGCCTTCTTTTCGAGAGCGGCTTCGCTCGGGAAGTCGCCCTGGCCAAGATCAGCCGCGAAAGCGATCACTTCGCAGTCGTAGTTATCCTTGAGCCAAGGAATAATAACGGAAGTATCAAGTCCACCGCTATAAGCGAGGACGACCTTTTTCTTGGAGTTTTTAGCAGCTTTTGCCATTTTATTGTCCTTTTGAAGAGGAAGTTTAGTCGGTATTAAATATAGAACAATTTACCCCCATCTTGTTCCATAATTTTTTCCAATTTCTCATCCTAAGGGTATAAATTTTTTGATATCCTTTTTCCACATACTTTATCGTATTTTAAAAGGGATGCAACAACGTACTTACGAAATTTCTCAGGGGAAATCTCTTGCACAGGCTTTAAAAATCATTGGCAAGAGCAAAGCTTATCAAAACGCATTCGATAAGCTTTTAATTGTCTATGAACCGAATTGCGATGAACAGTTCCTAGACAAGGAACGCATGACGATCCAAAAATATTTACCGGATATCAAAGTCATCGCCATGACAACCTTTGGACCGGTGAGCAGCAATTTCATTTACCAAAAAAACACCCGGTTGACCCTGCTCCTATTTGACCGTTCCAAGATCGATATTTTTGAAGCCAACGGAAACGACAAGCATTTCAACAATCTCGGAGTCACTTGGGGATCTAAATTCCAAAGCATTCCAGATTTAAAAGGTTTGCTCTTTTTTTCGAGCAGCGCAACCTTGAACCCTGCCAGTTTAGTCCAAGAGCTCCAAGCGGCAAATTCCAATGTTCCGATTTTTGGGGCACAAGCTGGAACCCGGACTCTTGGAAACGACGAATCCAAAATCTTCAGTGCCAAACAGGTTTACGACAAAGGCGTTATTGTTGCAGCCCTCTCCGGAGAAGATCTTGAAATTTTTACCCAATACACTTTAGGTTGGAAGCCCTTAGGCCGTACCCACGTTATCACCAGCAGCGATAGCCACGGCGTCGTTTCGACTGTAGACGGGAAATCCGTCAAAGAATTGTACGACAAATATCTCGACATTCCTTTTGACGAAGACTTTCCTGTAAAAGCCTGCGCATTTCCGCTCCTTTTCAAAAGCGGAAATACTTACACGGCAAAGATTCCGATTCGTTACACGGAAGACGAAAAACTGATTTACCCGTCGGAGCTTAAAATTGGAACCAAGGTCTGGTTTTCCTATTCAAAGCCGGAATATCTTTTAAAGGAAACCCTCATCGCTGTCAATCGGATTGCTGAATTCCAGCCGCAGGGTCTGATGGTTTTTGCCTGCGTCAATCGACAGCTTTTTATGGGCGCAGAAAAAACGACCCGGGAGCACAATTACTTCCTAAAAGTTCTTCCTGAAGTCAGTTCCTGCTACGGCTATGGCGAAATTCTGCAAACAAAAAATGGTGGCGGAGTTTTTACGTCTTCCATCGTTTCCGCTGCTTTCCGCGAAGGCCCAGCAGATACCGATAAAATCATCAAGCCGATTATCGATCGAAAGCTTATTTCCAAAAAGAACCTCCACGAACTTTCGGACCAGCTCGTTTCATTTTTGGAAGCCACAACGGAAGATTTGAACAGCACCATTGACCAGTTAGCAGATCTTGCCGAACACGATCAGCTGACCGGACTTTTTAACCGCAGAAAGATCAACGAAATTCTGGAATACGAACTTCGGAAGCGCCGCTCCGACGGAGACTTTAGCATTCTGATGTACGACATCGACTTCTTTAAAAAGGTAAACGATGAATTCGGGCATCAGATAGGCGACCAAGTTCTCGTTCACGTTTCAAACCTGATCCGAAATTCGATTCGAGGCTGCGACGTTTTGGGACGCTGGGGCGGTGAAGAATTTATCTGCATTTTACCGAATACGCGGATCGCCGGGGCCAAAGCCCTTGCCGAACGCATGAGGCACCTGGTGGAATCTATTGAATTTCCGCCGCTCAAAAAATTGACCATTAGTCTTGGGATTACCGAAGTTCTTGCAAGCGATTCCTATGAAAGCTTACTGGTTCGTATGGACAATGCCCTTTACGATGCCAAAAAAAACGGTCGGAACCAGTTTTGCATCCATTAAAAGGGATCCTTTGCCCGTGTTGCGTCAACAGTCCGATTCAAAAAATTATATTCTCCCTGTATGAAAATTTCGGACAAAGCCTTTGGCTATTTTTCCTTTGCAGTCATTCTCCTGATTATCGTCGGAGTCACTTTCGGCATGTGGCAAGCACACCGGGAAAGTTCTACCCAGGCGATCATCGATTTTCAGGAACTTGGATCCCTATCTCCCGAAGATCCCATGACGGAAAACGGTTATGAAATCGGGCACGTTGGCGACATACAATGGCTAGGCAACCGCTCCCGTGTAACCGTCGTTTTTGACGAACCCATTACCCTGCACGAAGGTACCCAATTTCGCAATGCGGCATTCGCCCTGATGGGACAGCGCAGAATCGAACTCATCCGTTCCCGCGAAGGAAAAGTGCTTCCTAAAGATCACGTTTTCCAAGGCGAATTCGTACCGGGCATTACCGAATCTCTCCGTTTTATTACCGAGCTTCACGATCAAGTAATGGTGACACGAGATGCTATCCTTACCATCCTTTCCGGAAATGACACCCTTCCCAGCGTAACGCAAAAATACCACGAAGCCATGGAGACCGTCGAAGGACTTCTTGACAATTTAGAGAAAAACACCCAGACAACCGGCAAAAAAATCCAGGATGTTCTCGCTCAAGCGGAAAACGCTTCTTCCGCAATCCATAAAACTGCCGACGCCGCAGATTCCACCATCCGAGTGTTAACGGAACAAGCCGACAGCTCCATTGCAAAGGCACAAACCGCATTACAAGGCCTTTCCGACGGAATCGGAAAAATCGAAAGCATCGTCGAAGCCGCAGAAACCGATACCCTTGCCCAAAATCTTTTGAACACCAAAGCCACGGTAGACAAAGTCAACCAGCTCATTTCCCAGATGGAGCAGCTGATTCAGGCCATTAACACGAAAGGCATTGCCGTATATGACGAAAACGGCAACAAGGTAAAGCTCCTCAAGTGGAAGAATTTGAATTTAATCGGTGAAACCGCCCGAGAAAAAGCGAAGAAGCGTCAAGAAAATCAAAAAAAGTGAAAAATCTTCACACAACCCCCTTGACAAGAAATTCTCGTTTTTTATATTTGGGTCACCGCGATGCCTCATAGCTCAGTTGGTAGAGCCCCTGACTGTTAATCAGGTTGTCACTGGTTCGAGTCCAGTTGAGGCAGCTTAAAGACCCCGAGAAATCGGGGTCTTTTTTATTGCGAAAAAAAATGAAAACGTAAAAAGCCCACAGAGAAATTTTCCTGTGGGCTTTATGCGTTCTTCTATTTAACCGCCAGCGAGCTTGACCGAATAGCCCCGTTTTTCCAGTTCCGTCTTGAGCACTGCCCGTTTATCTCCCTGAATTTCGATCTGGAAATCTTTGACCGTTCCACCGGTTCCGCATTTACGCTTCAAATCTCTCCCGAGATCTGCAAGGGCATCTGCATCCAAGTCGACACCCGTTACCACGCTCACCATTTTATTTCCGCCGAGGCGTTTTAAAAGAATGCGGACGACGCCATCCGTTTTAGGGCGTTCCGCTACAGGCTTCGGCTGTTCGATTTTGCCTTTTCCCGTCACGTAAACAAGGGAAGAACGTTCTTCAATCATAAAATCTCCATGGAAATCGTTATAAATCTAGAAAAAAGAGAATCCCTCCTTTTTGTATCATAGAATTTAACGGATTTGCATAAATTTTCAAAATTTATCACGATTTTCACATAATTTTTGTCTTTTTGTATCATAATTTAATTGCTTTCGAAAAAATTTCTGTATATATTCCATATAGATGAAACCGGTGATGCAATACATGGACTTCAGAAAATTCCTGAAGGACTTCTACTTGGAAAGGAAGCCCTACGGTTTCTCCTTTCGAGAATTTTCAAAGCTCGCCGGATACAGTTCCCCCGTCTTTTTAAAACTCGTCATTGAAAACAAAGCGAACCTTTCCGAAATCGGAACAGAACGGGTCGCTAACGCTGTAGGTCTTACCGGTACCGATGCGGAATATTTTCGCATTCTCGTTTCGATGAACCAGAGCAAAAGTGCGAAGCAGAAAAAGTCTTTGTTCCAAGAACTCCGTTCCATTGCCAAATCCAACAAGGTGAAGATCGTCGGAGAAGATCAATACGATTACTATGAATCCTGGATTTCTCCTACACTGCGAGAAGCTCTGCCCCATATGGCAAAAGCCAAAGCTTCCGAAGTGGCGGACAAGCTTACATTCAAAGCATCCGCTGCGGAAATCCGGAAGTCTGTTCAAGTGCTTCTGAATGCAGGATTCCTTGCCGAAAATGCAGACGGGACTTTTTCGCAAACGGATCAAAAAATTACCACCGGCGATTTAGAAATCCCATCCCTTGCCGTGCGGGATATGCACCGTCAAATGGGAGAGCTCGCCCTCGAAGCGTTGGAAAACGTCCCTGTGGAAGACCGTGACATTTCCGGTTTGACTCTCGGAATTCCAGAGAATGCTCTGCCGAGAATCCGTTCCGAAATCGCAGATTTTCGCCGCCGCATTGCAAACATCGTGACGGAATCTCCGGATACGGACCGAGTTTATCGTTTGAACGTGCAGTTCTTTCCGCTGACGAAAAAGCTTTCTTCTGCCGTAGAAGGAGGTGCCACATGAAGCGTTTCATTTTTGCAGCACTGCCCATCTTGAGCGCGGGGATTTTCTTTGCCTGTTCCACATACGTGTCGGGAGGAACATCCGAAGAAACAAATACCATTGCCGGTGTAGTAACCCTTCCGAGCGGAGACGTTGCTGCCCGTGTCGCCGTGGAAGCACAGGCCGTTTCCGGTACAGATTCTACCATTTACCGCGACACCACCAATTCCAAAGGCGAATTTTCCATTTCGCCCAAGGCAAATGGTGTCTACGGTCTCAGCGGGATTTCCAAAGATTACGCCTTTTACGACACGATTTCTGTCTACGGAAAATCGGTATCCCGCAATGCAGAACTCGTTCAAACAGAAACCATTTCCGGGAACGTCTTCTTACGTACAAATGAAGCTGCCCAAGGAGCAGTTGTTTCCATCGCCGGTTCTCCGTGGAAAGCCGTTGTAGATGAAGACGGTTCTTTTACGCTTTTTGACGTTCCCCAGGGAGAACATTCCATTCAAGTTCTCTCCCCGAAAACGAATTACGTGCTGAGCCAAAATTACACGGTCCATGTTGCAGAAAGTTCGGATTCTTCGACGGTCAAATCCATTGCGGAGCCTTGGATTTTGCCTCTTTCTCCGGATTATGCCATGGCCGGTTATTGGACCTTTGAATCGTTGATCGAAAAGGTAGCGCCTGACGTTCGGGGAGTTTCCGGGAATGCAAAACTTTACGGGGACGCTTCTTTGGAAGCAGGCCGTGATGCAAGTAAAGCGATCCATTTTGAAAGCGCAAGCGATTTTGCTGTCGTTGAAAACGACAAAGGCGTTCTCGATAGCGCAAAAGCCTTTACCGTCGAAGCCTGGGTGAACATTCAAAGCCTGCAAAGCGACTCTTCTTTTGTTAAAAACATCTTCGGAAAGCTCGGTTTTAGCGATAGCGCAGTCTTTAGCTTGTCCGTTCTTCAGGATACCTGCGGAATCGAAGGCTCTGCATTCGGATTCTTTATGGCCCAAGGTTCCGGAGATTCTCTCCGTTGCGAAAGCGCTGTAATTGGACGCTCCCACGTAGAACTGGAACGTTGGAATTATGTAGCAGCTTCTTGGAGCGGGGATACGGCGAAGCTTTACGTGAACGGAAAATTCGAAGCTTCCGTGGCGACGAATTTTACGGAGCTCGTTGGTGAAAACGGCATTCCGCTTTACTTCGGCAAAGAAAATTTGAAAATGTCCATTGATGAAGTCCGACTTTCCACCACTGCGATCGAAGCTTCCGACGCTCTCTATCGCTACCAAGAATAGGAGGTACCGTATGAAAACCAAAGAATCCGCATATTGCGAAATCAATGATCACGGTCGCCTGCTGAACGCCAACAAGCGTTTTTGCCGCCTGTTCGGATACAAGGAAGAACAGGTTGAATGGCATTATATCCGTGACGTTTTCCGTTACGATCAAGACTGGACCACCTTCATTCAGAATGCCACTGCCAAAGCGGCCCACTTTATTGTGCGCCTTAAAAATCGCAAAGGCCGCAGTTTTCTTGCAAGCATTTCTCGCAAGGCTTCGGAACTGAACGGTAAAACGATTTACCAAAACACGTTCCAAAAGCTTTCGGACATTGCCGAAAACGATAATGAAATCTCCCTAATGGTGGAAGAGCCTCTTTACGAAGCCCCTCAAACCATCGCTCTTTAAACTTTTATAGCTAGAACACTCCCTTCCTACAAGAAATCAGCCTCCTGAAAGAACCACAAAAGGAGGCTGATTTTTTATCTTTTAAACGAAAAAAATTCACTTGTGAAGAGGTTCCAAATGGCCGAAAAGAAAGGCAAAAAAATGATGTGGGACGGCCGCTTCGATTGCGGAATGGCCCAAAGCATGATCGATCTCAGCTTTAGCTTGGATTTTGACAAAGAGCTTTTGGAAGAAGACATTCAAGGCTCTCTCGGCCACGGAAAGGGCCTTGTAGAATCCGGAGTTCTCACCAAAGCCGATTATGCCAAAATTCGCAAGGGCCTTTTGGGAATCCTCGACGACGTTCACGCCGGTAAAAATCTTTGGCTGCCCACCGACGAAGACGTTCACATGGCCGTGGAACGCGTTTTGACCGACCGCATCGGCGACCTTGGAAAAAAGATTCACACCGGAAGAAGTCGCAACGACCAGGTTTCTACCGACTTTAAACTTTATATGCGCCACCGTGCTGCGGAAGTTCGCGCTCTCGTTGTGGAACTTCAAAAGAGCGTTCTGGACGTTGCCAAAAAGAATTTTGGAAAAATCATGCCGGGTTACACGCATTTGCAACAGGCCCAGCCGATTCTTTTTAGCCATTACATGATGAGCCTTTTCTTTGCGCTCTCCCGCGACGTGAAACGCTTAGACAACTTCTTGGATTTGCACGTGGAACTTCCTCTCGGTAGTGGTGCCATTGCAGGTTCTGCATTCCCATACCACCGTCAGCTTGTTGCAGAAGAACTAGGTTTTGAACGTCCGAGCGCAAACAGCATTGATGCGGTTTCTCACCGCGACATGGCTCTTGAATTTTTGAACGATCTTGCGATTATCGCTAATACGCTCAGTCGCTATGCAGAAGACTTTGTGATTTGGAGTTCTTCCGAATTCGGTTACCTTACGCTTTCCGATGCTTTCTCAAGCGGTTCGTCCATGATGCCGCAAAAGAAGAATCCGGATTCGATGGAATTGATCCGCGGGAAATCCGGTCGCATGCTCGGCAATTACACGGCCATGTTCACCTTGGTCAAAGGCGCTCCCCTTTCTTACAGCCGCGATCTTCAAGAAGACAAACAGCCCGTTTTTGACAGCACTCGCACGGTAAAAGTTCTTCTTCGGGTGATGAGCGAAGCGATTTCCAGCGCCCGTTGGAACTTTGACAAGATGGAAGACCGTATGCTTCCGGCGCTCCTTGCCACGGACCTTGCAGATATTTTGGTGGAAGACGGAGTTCCGTTCCGCGATGCACACCGCATCGTGGGAAGCCTTGTCGGTGAAGCGGCAAAGCTCGGCGAACAGTTTACGGATCTTTCCGATGAAGAATGGGCCGCCAAGGGCGTGCCGAATCCGAAAGACGTGAAGAAACGTTTGACTTTCGCCTATTCCGTTTCCCGTAGAAATATTGAAGGCGGTACCGGTGCGAACTCGGTGAAGAACCAGTTCAAAAAAGCGGACGCAATTCTCAAGAAAGAATCGAAGTGATTGCTTCGCCTGTCATTGCGAACGCAGTGAAGCAATCGCAATGACATTTCGCCTGTCGTCGCGAACGCATTCCCCATGTCATTGCGAGGAGCGTAGCGACGAAGCAATCAACCTTTGAATGTATACCCAGCCTTCGTGATAGCAGATTCTAGTTCAGCATCCGAAGGCATTTTTTCATATTCGATTTCCACTGCCTTCTTTTTGTGATCCGCAGTCGCACGGACGATTCCAGGCAAAGATTCTAACGCCTGTTTCACATGGGCTTCGCAATGGGCACACATCATTCCGTCTACATGCAAAATTCTTGTATTTGCCATTTTAATCTCCTGTTTTTTGAAGAAATTCAACCGCAAAGCATTTGTCACAACACAAAAGCTTGAAAGGCTCATGGCAAACGCAGCGAACGTGGCGTTCAAAGTCCAACCGAAAATGGGATAAAAACAACCCGCTGCAAGGGGCATGCCAATCACGTTATAAATGAACGCCCAAAAAAGATTTTCGTGAATATTTCGAATCGTTTTACGGCTTAAGCGGATCGCTGTCACCACATCATTGAGAGAACTTTTTACAAGCACCACATCGGCAGCATCGATCGCTACATCCGTTCCCGCTCCGATGGCAATTCCCACGTCGGCACGGGTAAGCGCCAAAGCATCATTAATGCCGTCGCCCACCATGGCCACCTTTCGATTTTTAAAACGCTGAATGGCTGCGTCTTTTTCATTCGGAAGAACTTCTGCAATCACATCGTCTATGCCAACCCTTTGAGCAATAGCCTTTGCCGTTCGAAGATTATCACCGGTAAGCATCACAACGTGAAGGCCCATCTGGCGAAGCTTTGAAATTGCAGGCGCAGAATCCGGTTTAACTGAATCTGCCACAGCAATCATTCCCAAAAAACGATTTTCCAATGCGAACAAAAGCGGTGTAGAGCCTCCATTCGAAAGTTCTTCCACTTGATCGACGATTTCTTGGGAAAGATTTTCTTGAGAAGCGATAAATTTATACGATCCGCCGACTAAAGATTTCCACTTTCCGTCTACGAAAATTTTCGCCGAAAGACCGTTCCCCGGATGGGCTGTAAAATCCGTCACGTTTCGCAGTTCTACGCCAGAAGCCTTCGCCATAATCGCCTTTGCCAAGGGATGTTCGCTTTTCGCTTCTAAGCTTGCGGCAAATTGCAAAAGTTCTGCTTCGGAAATTTCTTTTGCCGGAATAATTTTTGTGACTTCCGGTTCTCCACGGGTGATTGTTCCCGTTTTATCCAAAACCACAATTTCTGTGCGCCCTGCCGTTTCGAGAGCTTCCGATGTTTTAAAAAGAATTCCATTTTTTGCACCGACACCGTTCCCCACCATGATGGCAACAGGCGTTGCAAGCCCCAAAGCGCAAGGGCAACTGATAACGAGAACCGTGATTCCACGGGCCAAAGCAAAACCCACACCAGATCCAGACAAAAGCCAAACACATACCGTTACGACGGCAATCGCAATTACAATTGGCACAAAAACTCCAGCCACCCGATCCGCCATTTTTGCAATGGGAGCTTTAGTCGCAGCAGCATCCGACACCATCTGGATAATTTTTGCAAGAGTCGTATCTTCGCCAACCCGCGTCGCTTTACACTTCAAAAAGCCGGAACAATTCATTGTTGCAGCAGAAACACGGTCATCTTTCGATTTATCGACCGGAACGCTCTCCCCTGTCAAAGCGGATTCGTTCACAGCGGAAGAGCCGTCTAAAACAAAACCGTCTACGGGAATTTTTTCTCCCGGTCGAACGGCAAAAACGTCTCCCACTTTTAAAGAATTCGCAGGCACGATTTTTTCGGTATCTTTTCCATTTTCCAAAACGATCAAGCGGGCCGTTTGAGGAGCAAGTTCCATTAATCCTTTAATCGCATTCGTCGTTCGGCCTTTGGAAATCGCTTCCAACAATTTTCCGACTGTGATTAAGGAAACGATCATCGCTGCGCTTTCAAAATAATAAGCGTCCATGAAGCTCCGGGCTAAAGCTTCTCCGCCCGTCAACTGAGCTTCTGTCATTTTGAAAAGAACCGCTACGCTGTATATAAAAGAAACTCCCGCTCCCAACGCAACTAGGGAATCCATATTCGGCGCCCGATGAATCATCCCTTTAAATCCGCTTACAAAAAATTTTTGATTGATGATCAAAACAATTCCTGCAAGAACCATTTGAACAAGAGCCATGGCCACATGATTCGGCTGCGGAGAAGTAAACCAACTCGGCAACGGAAATCCAAACATCATATGTCCCATGCTAAAATACAACAGCGGAACAAGGAATAAGAACGATGCTATCAATCGCCTTTTTAAAAGAGGGATTTCTTGATTTTTTAAATTCAATCCGAAATCAGGCCTAGACTCCGATGGGCGAAGGGGTTCTGCGCTTGCCACAGTCGCCCCGTAACCCGCTTTTTCCACAGCAGAAATCACGTCTGCCGAAGAAGCGGATCCGTTCACCGTCATGGAATTCGTTAAAAGGCTTACTGCGCAAGAATCCACACCGGGAATCGCATTGACCGCTTTTTCCACACGGGCGACACATGCGGCACAGCTCATTCCTGTTACAGAGTACTTTCCCATTCCGCAGACTTCCGTTAATGTTTAGCGGTCTTCTATCGAAAGGACGTGGTAATTTCCAGCCCGGTGAACAGCAGATCGAATTTCTTCTTCCGACACTTCACGGATCGCGTCCAGTTTGACTGTGCCCTTTTTCAAATTCACCGATGCGGAAGCTCCGTCGATTTCATTCAGAGCCTCCTGCACATGGGATTTGCAATTTTCGCACATCATGCCTTGAATGCGGATAGTCTTTTTAAAGACAATTGTTCCATTCAGTTTTTTGCCGAACGCATCCCGGCAGCCGCAATTTCCGCCGCAGCAAGAGCCTTGTCCCTTAAAATGCACAATGGAAGAACGCACCGCAAAAAAGATGACAAGGACGATAATAGCAATGATAAAAACATTGATCACGGGATTCTCCTTTTGAACGAATCGCTTCCACCCAAAATTTAGTTAAATCTAACTTTAAAAACCAGCCAGTCCGAATGAATTCCGTAATTTAGACGTGTCTAAGAACGGCGTTTGCGTTCTTGAGGCGCAAGGCGTTCCGTAATTTTGGAAAGGCTATCGTAAAGTTCTAGGAAATCTTCCACCCAGATTGCGTCTCGTTCCCCCACCAGGGAAAGTGCGTTCTCCAGAGTATGTTCCGCATTGTACGGCCCGACCACAGCTCCCGTCGGCGAATGTCCAAATCCCGAAGAATGTTGGCTGTAGAGAATCATCGCGGCGCGGGCACGGTAGGAACGATGTAAACGGGAAATCAGTTGAGAGCGGAGAGAAAAAAGTTCCGAGTAGGCTTCGTCAAATTTTTCTTCGGAAAGGAGTTCCTTTGCACGGTCCATATTGTGCGAAAAAGAAATGCGTTCCGCCACCGGAATCAAATAATTTTTCGCATTCAACATAGTCTGAATCTGGGTCAGTTCCTTTTCAATGGCTGCGGCATTCCAAAGGGAAACCTTCGCCGGTGCAGGTTTTGCCGTGCGAGCGAGTTCCTTTTCGTGTTCATCCACCCAATGGTTCAAACGACAAATCATTTCATGAGCTTCATCTTCCCCGCCGACAGCGATATAGTCGCTAACACGGGACAGGGAAAATTCCGCATAAGCCAGACGCCAATACGGCAAGCGATCCTTTTTGCGGAGCTCGTCTACTTTGCTTTTTAAAGCAAGGAATTCAGCGTCCAACGCTTCACTCATTTTTTCACAACCTCAGCCGCTTCCGATTTGCGGATCGGCGTAATACCGATTTCCACGCGGCGGTTCAAACGGCGATTTTCTTCACTCGTATTCGGTACACGGGGATGGAATTCTCCAAAGCCTGCTGCAAAGACCCGTTCTCCTGGGAAGCCTTGATTTATAAGGGTTTTCACCACATTTACAGCGCGTTCTGTAGAAAGGTTCCAGTTTGTATATGTGGGAGAATTCGTCGGAGTGTCATCGGTAAAGCCCGAGACCATGATCGCATCTCCGGAATCCAAAACATCTTGCAATCCTTGACCGATGGATTTGATGATGTTCACACCTTCTGCAGTCAAATCGGCTCCGTTACGCGGAAAAAGGAAAGACGCCTGAATTTGGATGTTTCCATTTTCTAGCGCAATGATTCCCTTTTCGAGAGGCGCTTTTAAGCTTTGAGAGAGCAGAGCATTGCGTTCCTTCGCCACACGGCGCATTTCTTCTTGGCAGCTCACGACTTCCTGTTCGGTACGCGTCAACGCTTCCGCTTTCTTTTCTTTCATGGTCGTCATGGCGACAAATGCAAGAATGAACAAAGCAAGCAGACCCGCGGTCAAGTCCGTAAAAACAAGCCAGTGGCTTTCTTCGCGACGCTTCGCCATGGATTATTCCGCCTTCTTAGGAGCCTTCTGAACCTGATCCAGAATTTCAAGGAGAATTTCCTGGGTCTTCAAAGCGTTTTCAAGCAGCACTTCGCCGGAACGTTCCTGGAAAGACTGCAACGCGGTATTCAGCTGTTCAATAAAGTTCTGTTCGTTTTCACGTTCCGGAACATCGCCCGAAAGTTTCGAAAGCACCACTTCGATGCCCTTGCCGAACATTTCGAGGTTCGCTGCGAATTCGGACTGGTTCACACGCATAAGCTTTGCCGCTTCCGCAATGTTAGAGCCAAGAGCTTCCGTCGATTCGTTTTCCTTGATGACGCGGTTATCGATACCGGTAATGAGGGCCTGTTGCGAAGCCACAAGGGATTCGGAAGATTTGGCAAGTTCCGCAAAAGACGTCTGAACCTTCTGGGAAAGGTTTTCGATTTCAGTGGTAACCGTATTCGAAAGTCCAACCGTGGAATCGTTTGCCTTGGAAGCCACGTCTTCGGCAACGGAACACAAAATTTCAAGGCCTTTCTGTTCAGCTTCCGCCACCTTTTCGGTAGAAACCTTGAGAGATTCCATAAAGGAATTCCACTGTTCCCCGGAGTTCGCCATTTGCGTATCGAGATGAGAAGAAATGGAATTTGCAACGCTGGAAGAAAGGTTCGAAATTTCTTTTTCAAGACCGTCCACAACGCCCGATTCAATGGATTTGACGCTGGTCGAAAGCTTCTGCATTTCTTCGGAAAGTCCAGAAGTCACTAATGACAAGGAATCTCGCAGTTCTGCCGTAGCAGACTTCCCAGATTCGGCAACGCTTGCTGCTGCATTCTTTTGAACCAAAGCGAATTCTTCGGAAAGCTTTTGGACCGCAGCCTGCATGCCTTCGAGAGCGGACTTCTGCGCAAGGGCAAGATCTTGCATCGCCTTTTCGCCAAACTTCGAAATGCTTTCCACAAAGGACTGTTGCAGCTCGGAAAGATTCTTCTTTTGCGCCACTTCCAAAGAAGCAAGGCTCGAAGTCAAAGAATTTGTACGGGAAGCTTCCGCAGCCTTCGACGCATCCACAATGCTCCGGAAATCCGCAGCACGGGCTTCGTCCGAAGACTTCACCGTTTCAATCAGACGACGGATTTCGTTCGCCGCTTCATTTTCTGCTGATGCAGACTTCGGAATCAAATAGAAAAGAGTGAATTCATCCAGTTCCGCAATCAAGGCTTCATGGTCCGATTCATAGGATCCATGGATCGTATTCAAAACAAGTGCAGCGAACAAACCGCAAAGCGAAGAGCCGAAAATACCCTTCATGCTCGCAAAAATATTCTGGATAATTCCCAAGGTCGTTTCGGAAGTCGCATTCGTATCGATAGCAGAACCGGCAGCATTAATCGAAAGCATTAAACCGAAGAATGTACCCATCAAACCGAGGAGCACAACGACACCGCCATTGCTACGCACAGAAACATCTTCTTTTGAAATCCAAGTGGACTTTAAGAACGGAAGATCCTGCACGGAAACCTTCACCTGCTTTGCAGCCAGGCTTTTCAAAAAGCGTACACGGGAATTCAGAATGCCATCTGCTTCCGTATCTTCATTCGACGGAACGCTTCCCGCATTGTAAATGTCCGCATATTTCTTAGCCAGTTCCCTTTCTTTCGCCGTTTTCTGAATTCCGCGGAACACATTCCACGAAGTCAACAGATAGATTGCAAAAATGGCAATCATAATGAGCCAGCCAAAAAGCGGAGCTCCAAAGTAAACGGTTCCAACCGCAAGAACGATTGCACCGATCAGGGAAATAATTAAAGTCCGAGAAGATTTTGTCATTGTTATCCCACGGTTTTATGAGTAAAAAGATCCAACTGTCCACGCGAAAAGCCGCGCAGATACAAAAGCCATTTATCGCGATACCACTTGCCGATAAAAAGCGTTAAGCCTTGAGCGTAATCGCAGAAGTCATCGGTAAAAGCGAGGAACGCATTTTCATAAGCGATATTCGCATTGTTTGCGCCTACATTCTTAGCACAGGAACGGGCCGTCTGGTAGTGACGCTTATCGCGAGGCGGCTTAAATTCCGCCATAAAACGATTTCGAGAAATTCCTGCTAAAGAAGCGCGAAGGCGAGACGTCAAAGCGTATTCGCTTGAACGCAAAGCCGATTCCAGGGCCGGTAAAATTTTAGAAGAAGCGTCCACAGCACTTTCTTTATACCACAAGCGCGAAAGCTTGTCTTGCATATGTTCGACACGACCCGAAAGATTGACAAGCAACTTTTCGGCATCACCCACCATCAAGTGGATGGTCGAAAAATAGAGGTTGCGAAGTTTCTCTGCCGTCGCTGTATAGTACCAGCCATCGTCGTCACATGCGATGTACTGGTTCTGCGAAAGCATACGGGTGATTTCATCCGTTGCAAAACGTTGAATCCACTTGGCGCGGAATTCTTCAAATTTTTGACGGTATTCGTCGAGAATAATCGGGAAATCTTCAGCGGCGATTTTCCAAGCGGCCTTACCATTGGAAATCATTTCGCTGCCCGCCATCATTTCTTCCGGGTTCGATTCTGCTGCGTCCAAATGTTCATAAAGCGCAATGGACCAGCGAATGTCCATCGCCTGGGAAAGGCTCGCCAGTTCCGAAGCACGGTCCAAACGGAAACCGAGACCGAGCAAGCTCGTCCCCGTCATCTTCCGAATCGCTCTACGAAATTTTTCTTCCACGCGTTCCCCTTAAAAGCCCGATTCAATTCTTTGCCAGACGCTTTTTGAAACCTTTCTACCTTTGCCGGCAAGGTCATCGGATTCCTTGCGAATATCCGCTTCCAAATTATTGGTCACCGATTTTGCATCGCCATCAAAGGTCGTTCCTTTGTAAAGATAGAGTCCAAAAACGTTTTCGTGGATCTTCGTGTTGCGAAAACGCACCGATCCGACGCCCACCGAAAGCGCAAAGCGATTCCGCTTAAAATCGCAGCCTACAAGATCAAATCTGGGAGAATTTTCTACCCAAAGTCCGTAGTAATTATTGACGAACTTGACATTTTCAAAAATTCCCTGGGACCGAATCACCGTGTTGCGGAACGAATTTTCCACTCGCAAATTTTTGACTTCAAAGTAATTGTCGCCTGTGGAAAAGTACAGACCGTTCCACGATTCCGAAGAATCCGCATTCAAAAAGGCTACCGGCTTTTGAACGGTTCCATTGATATGAACCGTGCCCCGCAAATAAAGCTTTGCATAGCCGCTAAAGAAAACTTCTACACCGGGCTCGATTTCAAGCGTGTCTTCGGCACCCAGAACAAAGCTCGTTTCCAAAAGATACGGTGACGAAACCGATGAAAGCAAAACCTTGTGATGCTTCACCGCCGGAAAAGGCGTTACCGCATAAGACACGCCTAAAAGACATAGGAAAGCTAAGAGCAATCGTTTCATTCGCGAACGCTCCTCAGCGTAATTTTTTGACGTACGCGCAAATCCGGAATGGTGTCTCCACTTTTCTTTTCGATGACACGCATCTTTCCTTCAATGTTCAATTCCCCTTCAACGACCTTTCCAGCGGCAATGTCAAAAAGGATGGTTCCCGTTCCAAGCACAAAGTCCGAGCTTTCCATCACCTGAGCGTCGTCTTCACTGTTTTGCTTGTACCGAACGTTCATTTGGAGTTTTGCAATTTTCACACCGTCCCGGTCAAAGACTTCTTCCAATTTGAACCATTTATAAACCACGCTCTGCTTATGATTGTCATCCGTTAAAACCTGTTGACGTTCCCAGGAATCTCCCACCTCCAGCGGACTCGACGGAAGAACCGGCTGAACTTTGAGGAAAATGCGGCGAATATCCACATCGCCCACATCCGGAAGGGCTACCATGTCATCGAACCGGACAGAACTCATTTCCCCATCGCTTCCCATTTTGTACTGAACCGCTTGAGTCTTCAAATAGCGCTGAATGTGATCCGTTTCTTCGACAGAGCGATTATCCGAAATGTAACTAGCCGAATCCACCCGAAGTAAAAAACGTCCCGTTCCGTCGTCATAAGCAGAAAGCAGTTCGGAATGAACCAAAACATTCACCGTCGCTGTCATCGACTGTTGAACTTCCGCCTGAGCATTTTCCGGAGAATTCAACAACACGTGCAACGAACTTTTTAGTTCATAGTTTTCCGGAGTCGGATTCTGGGTGTTGAAGCCGAGAGATATAGATTTGTCTTCGCATGCGACAAATACAAGCGAAAACAGAAGAGACAGGAGCGCAATACGGTTCATGTCTCAAAAATAACTTATGAAATGGATTGTTTTGGAGGCTTTGCGCCAGAATCGCCCTTCTTTAAGCGCATTTCCATAAAAAACGCCTTGAGAATGCCCAAACATTCTTCCGCTTTCACGCCGCCCGTAACCTGAACTTTTTGCCCAATGGCATTGTTCGTGATGACGTCAATGGTCGTGCCGCAGCCACCAAAACGCGTATCGGGAGATCCGTACACGATCCGAGAAATTCGGCTGTTCAAAATTGCGCCTGCACACATGGGGCAGGGTTCAAGCGTCACGTAGAGAGTCGCCCCGGAAAGGCGCCAGTTTTCAAGAGCCGCGGAAGCAGCCCCGATAGCAATAATTTCGGCATGGGCTGTTGCGTCTTTCAAAGTTTCCACCTGATTGTATCCACGGGCAATGCAGCGCCCATCCTTTACGATGACGCAACCGATGGGAACTTCGCCCAAATCATAAGCACGTTCAGCTTCACGTAAAGCCGCTTCCATCCAGCGGATATCTTCTTGATCGGTCATGGATTTTCCTCAGCAGAAACTTCTGCGCGTTTGGGGAATACAAAGCGAAACAGATTCGCCATGATCAAAGTCGAAGCACACGAAATCACAGGATTCCAGAAAAAGCTGAACACGCCTCCAAATGGAGGTGCATAAGAAGGCAGCACGGGAACTTTGTTAAAGAGTAAAATGGAAGCCATGCCACAGATTACGCCTAAAACCACCGCCTTAGAACTTACTTTGTGCGTAAAGAACGCAAGAAGGAAAAGCGCAAGAAGTGGTCCCGTAAAAAGTCCGGTAAAGAACAGAGCGTTAGAAAGCAAGGAGCTTTGCATATCGACAGCGATAAAAGCGCATAAAGTGCTGAGAATCGCCCAGAGAATCGTCCACTTTTTCGCTTTGGAAAGAGCATCAACGTTTTCCGAACGCACAAGCAAAATATCTTTCACCGAAGTGTTTCCCAGGGAATTGATTGCGCTCGAAAGGCTACTCATGGCAGCGGCATAAATGGCAGCAATGACAAGTCCCGTTGCGCCCGGAGGTAGTACGTTCACAATAAAATGCGGAAAGACTTCGTTCAGCTTCATTCCTTCCGGCAAAACGGCAACGCCTTTTGTCTGGTAGTAAACAAAAAGCCCTGCGCCCACCCAAAAGAACACAACCGAAATAAAAACCCCAAGGATCATGCTGAGAACGCTGGAAGCGTTTGCCGACTTCACCGATTTGCAGCTCAAGTAACGCTGCACAAATTGCTGGTCACAACCGCGAATCGATATTTCTATCACTCCATAGGCTAAACCTGCCGAAAGCAAATTTCGCGCATTCGCAGGATCCCAATTGGAAGCGTCAAAAAATTTGGTTTTACCAGCAGCCGAAGCCAAATCGACCATTTCCTGGAAGCCGCCAATACCTTTTGCCAAAATATAAAGCGTAACGATTCCACCGCCAAAAAGCACGAGGAACTGCAAAACATCTGTCCAAATCACCGCTTTGAACCCACCATACCAAGTGTAAAGCGTCGCAACGACAGCCGTTACAAGAATCGCCCAGTGGATATCAATTCCGAGGATGGGAGCAAGCACAAGGGACGGGGCATAAAGCAAAATGCCCATGCGCAAAAGCAAGTGCAAGCTGTAAAAAATAGCCGCCAACCGGCGTACCGCTGGAGAAAACCGAATTTCAAAAAGTTCGTAAGCGCTAGAAATTTTTGACTTTCGAATACGCGGAATAAACACAAAGCCCACAACGATAATCGCAATCAAAGCCCCGATATTGTTCATGAGATAGCTCATGTCCGCGGCATAAGCCTCTGCCGGATTTCCAAGGAAGGTTGTTGCGCTTACCGAAGTTGCAATCAGGCTAATGCCCACTGCAAACCAGGGCATTGCTCCACCACCCCGCATATATTCGCTAAAGCCTTTATTGCTTCCTCGGGACGCCCAAAGTCCAACGCCCACCGAAAAAAGAACATACAGTGCAAGCACCAACCAGTCTAAACATGTGAACATCGCTACCCCTGTTCAGCGTCTTCTTTTTCAAAGCCTCGGTCCTGATATTCTACAACACGGTTTCTTCCGCCTTCCTTTGCGCTGTAAAGGGCATCGTCTGCATAATGGACAGCCCGTTCCATTTCTCCCTGGAATTCTCGCGTTGCAAGGTAACAGCCAATGCTTACCGTTACAGGAATCGGAGCGCCTTGGTGAATGTCAAAAGGAGACGAATTCACAGCCACACGGATCGCTTCGGCGGTTTCCTTCAGCACTTCTTCGGTAGCTCCAGGAATCGCAACAAAGAATTCTTCTCCGCCGTAACGGGCCAAAAGATTTTCACCTTTGTTTGCTACAGAGGAAATGCGGGAAGCGATTCCCTTCAAAATCGTGTCACCAGCTTGATGTCCATAAGTGTCGTTGATATGCTTAAAGTGGTCGATGTCCATCATCATCACACCCACCGCTTTTTCCTGGCGAACCTTGTTCAATTCCATCACCTTTTCGTTGATGGTTCTACGGTTCAAAAGGCCTGTCAACGCATCGTGATAAATTTCGAACTGTTCATGTTCAAACTGCATACCGCGCTGATAAGCGAAGTAAGCGATGTTCACCATAAAGCGGAGCAGGTCTTTTTCGAACTGTTCGAACTTAATAGGCTGACGACGTTCAATGCAAATGGCAAGTTCCGAAGGGCGATTCATGGCCACGTTGTGCATGGTCATGGAACTCGGCTGAGCAAAGAGGTAGCGCAAAGTGCTGTTGCGAGGTTCTTCGTCGTTGATGCGGTAAACGTAATCGTGTCCGTTGAACACCCGTTCCGTTGCGCTATGCTGCATCATGGCGAGAGGCAAAATGCCCTTGTCCGAAAGGGAAAAATGCATGCCTTCAAAATGTTTTTCATCTTCGCCACGGCAGAACGCCACGGTTCCCTGTTCCTTTTCCAAATTGTCGAACACGAGAATCATGATACGGTCCGCCGTAAAGTTCTGGCTTACATATTCAAAGATTTCTTTGTAAGTGTCCTTCAAAAGGGTGGTTTTAAAGAATTTCTGCTGGTATGCGGAAAGTTCATAGAACTTTTTCTTTTCGCGGTAATTCGACGCCGACGTGTAGCTCTTGTATGTGAGCATGTAGAACATGGCGGCAAAGCTGTCGAGAATCGGAATCAAAGTGGCGTTAAACGCATTGCGTTCCAAAGAATCGATGACAAGAGCGCCGACCCTTTGACTTTTGCTGTTGTAAATAGGAACTCCGGCAACGGAATGCACCATGGGAACCGTAGCATAGTAACCCAAACTTTTTCCATTCAAAAGATCGCCTTCAAGGATGCGGTTCACATCCCGGTGGGAAAGCTGACCGATCACTCCCGAGCCATCGTCGATGCGGGCATTCATATTGATTTCCGCTTCGACTTCTGCCGAGAACTGGCGAATGGCAAAGGATTTTCCATCTCCCGATTTAAAAAGCAAAAGCACCGTGTGGGATTTCGGCACAAGAGTCTGGAGAG
>JAGDBD010000105.1 GCA_017959225.1 Fibrobacter sp.
AGAACTCGACGATTGCCACGCTTCGCTGTCACCACGAGAACTCGACGATTGCCACGCTTCGCTATCACCACGAGAACTCGAAGACGACGATTGCTTCGCTTCGCTGTCACCACGAGAAGTCGATATTGTGCTGTCATTGCGAGGAGTCGAAGACGACGAAGCAATCTCAATGACAGAGGAGGACGAGGAAGAGAGCTCTTCATAGTCTTCTGCGGAAGACGAAGACGTTTCATCGTCATCTTCCCAACACACCAGCCAAACAGCGACGATGCGATTTTTTTCATCCAAAACTACAATTGAAAAATTCGTCGTATCAACAGTGGAAATCACCGTTTTAGAACTCAACATTTCGCCCAGTTCCGGACTATAAAGATCCCCGTCCGCAGCCAGGTAAAGCGATGCACCGCCGATGGCTTCCGCGGAATCGATCACAATGGAATCCAGCCTTTCTTTTGATGGGGAAACATGAATCCTTCGAGAATTTTCATCCACAGAATCCACAGTCCACCCCGAAAGCTTTAGCGTTCCAAGGCTTGGAGCGACCGTTTCGGGCATTGTCGAATTCTCTTCGCAAGCGAGAATCAAAAGGAGAAGCCCAGCAAAAATCCACAAGCGGAAAAACTTCATAGCTTCCCTCTTAGAAGAATGTCACCAAAGAGAAGTTCAACGCCAAAAGATTGATGGTAAAATTCACAATGTTGTACGTAAATTCGCTACGCGTTTCCCCGTTTTCTTCTATTTCCATAACAGTGGAGCTCAGCCCCAAAAGCCCCACCGAAGTTTCAAACGCCATATTGCGTAACACCATAATGCTTAGCCCCGGATTGATGCCAAATTCAAATGTCCAGCCGCGAGTCCGAGTTTTAGAAATATCTTCACCGTCATCGGATTGAGAAATTCCGTAGGAATATTCCACCGAAACGGATGTTTCGTTAAAAAAGTACAGATTTTTGGAATCAAAGACTTTCAAATAATTCTTCAGCAACGGCTGAACAAAGAATCCATTTTTAACGTACTGGCGATGTTCGGAAACGTCCGCAATATCTTCTAGGATCGAATAGTCAATATCTAATTTCGTACGGGAATATCCCGCCCGCGCACCTACAGCCATGGCATCCTTGATAAAATATCCGCCGAAAACTTTCGCTGTAAAAGTGTACCCGTCCGCTTCATAAATATCACCGATCAAAACATTCAGCGTTTCTTCATCGGTATTCCCCTGAAGCAAAAAAAGTGTTGCACCGGCAAAAAAATTGCCGTGGCAAATTGCTTCGTCTTTTTCTACAGGGAAAAGGTCTCCAAGAATTCCGCCTCCTTTTTCGGTTTCCGCAAAAACAAAATGAACACAGGCAATAACAAACAGGAGTGCGACTTTCAAATGTTTCATAAGCAAAAGATAACAACTCCATCCCTAAGCTATAAGATTCCTCTATCTTTAAAGCAAAAAAGCACAGGCGTACACCTGTGCTTTTTAATAGCTTGGTACTGATTAGCCGAGAATGACTTCGACCTTGTGAGTACCCTTCGTAAAGATCGGAGCGACGTTGGAATCGATTTCCTGACCGTCGACAACCATCTTTGCCACACCCTTCGAGACGTGGTCCGGGTTCTTCACAGAAATTTCGTACGTTGCGCCGCGGAACTTACGGACTGCGTCAAAGCCGTTCCACTTCGTCGGAATGCACGGATCCACAACGAGGCCGTTGTAGCTTGCGCGAATACCGAGAATGTACTGCGTTGCAGCCTGGTAAGTCCAGGTAGAAGTTCCGGAGAGCCATGCGTTACGGCCCATACCGAACTGCTTGTGTTCGTCACCGAGAATGTTCTGCGGATAGCAGTACGGTTCGGATTCGAAGACATCGAGGATGTCGTTCTTCGCAGCCGGGTTGATCTGGCAGTAGTAATTGTAAGCGTTATCGCCACGGCCAAGGATCGTTTCGGCAATCATCACCCACGGGTTCGTGTGGAGGAAGATACCGCCGTTTTCCTTTGCTCCAGGAGGATAGGTGGAGATGCCACCAACAGCCGGTTCAAAGCCACGGTAACCCGGAGTAGAGCTCTTCACACCGTACTTGGTGTTGAGAAGCTTTTTCAAGCTGTCCATGCCCTGTTCAGCATGTTCGCCAGTTGCAATACCGCTGATCACCGGCCAAGACTGACCGTTG
>JAGDBD010000106.1 GCA_017959225.1 Fibrobacter sp.
CGATTTTTTTGTAATCGAGCAGGGCGGATTTCATGTTGCGAATTTTTTCGCGTTCACGACGGTAAAGAATGTAAGCCTTTGCCACGTCTTCATAGCCGCCGCGTTGCAGAACCCGTTCGACGCTGTCCTGAACGTCTTCCACTGCAATTTTCCCATTCTGGATTTTTGGGTTAAAATCGGCGGTAACCTTTAACGCCAAAAAGTCGATGGTGTCGTCGGTATATTCTTTGTCTTTTGCCTTGAAGGCTTTTAATATTGCTCCGCGAATTTTTTCGATATTGAAATCGACAAGTTCTCCGTCGCGTTTGATGACTTGGTACATAAGGCGTCCCCTTCCTTGGATGTAATGTCTTGGATTCCGCGAAGTTCCACATTGGGAACATAGGCAGATACGATTTCTTTGAAAAGGCTCATTCCCCGAGCATCTACAGGATGCAGGTGGAATTTGCCGACCAGGTTTCCCGAGTCGACGAATTGTTGCAAATAATAATGTTCATCACCGCGAATCCATTCTCCGATTTGGAAAAATGTTTCTGCATTGTGAAATTCGCTGATGACCGTAGTGCGGAATTCAAAAGGTTGCGTTCCGGAAAGCAGAAAATCGACGCTTTCTTCAATGGCTGAAGTGCTGAAATTCGAAATTCCGACGGTTTGTCCGTATTTTTCCAGGGAATTTTTGATATCCATGGCCACGTAATCGAGGCAACCTTCTTCGGATAGTTTGCGTAAACGTTCCGGAAAGGCACCGTTCGTGTCGAGCTTCACCAAAAATCCCATGTCGCGGATTCGGCGAATAAAGTCCTCTATACCCGGCTGTAAAAGCGCTTCCCCTCCCGAGATGCAGATCCCGTCCAAAATTCCTTGGCGTTTAGAAAGGAATTGGAAAAAGTCTTCGAGGGATATTTCCGGAGTTTGAAACTGGTGCGGCAGCACCAAGGAAGCGTTATGGCAAAAGGGACAGCGCAAGTTACAGCCCCGAGTGAACACAGCACAAGCGAGCTTGCCCGGGTAATCGAGAAGTGTTAAACGTTGCAATCCCTGAATCTCCATACCTAGAATAGTAATTAAACCTTGTGTAGAATGCAAGTAAAAACACACAATATTTTGTGTATGGAGAGATTAAAACTACAATTAGTGGTGCAAGTACTTGATTTTCAACGAATTAGCAAGGATTGGATTGAAAGTTTTTTGTAAGCGAAATGTAATTATTACGATTTTACATCCAATAGATGCCTTCTCCATTTACCGCTCTTCCAGCGGTAGAAGAAGATCAGCGGAGCTGTGCTGTAAACGGCGACGACCGCAATCCATGCGTAATGGGCTGGCAAGTGGAAAATGTATGCAGAAACGTAAAGCGCTCCTGCAACGCACCAGTTCATAATGGCGCTTGCAAACATCACCCAGAGCGTATCTCCGGCACCGCGAAGCGCTCCTGCGTAAATCACAAGCAGAACTTCCACAAAAATATAGAGCGTTGCAAATCGCAACATAAAAAGGCTCATCGGACGGGCGTTTTCAAAAATGGTAATCGCAGAAGCCGTTGCGCTAGAATCCGGTTTAAAAATGTCCGTGAGAACTCCCGGTAAAAAGATGAAAAGAATGCCGATGAGAATGGAATAAGTCCACCCGATGCGAAGCCCGGAATAAGTGGAACGTGAAGCGGCAGCGCCTTGCTTTGCCCCCACGTAGCGTCCCACTAGGCTTGTTGCGGCGATTTCAAGCCCCATTAATGGCACATAGGCGACCATGTCCCAATTGAACATCACAGAAGAAGCGGTCGCCGATTCCGGCCCGAGAGCGTGGAACATAATGATCAACAGCTGGAACGCAGACATGTTGAGGAACATTTCGACGCCAGAAGGAAGGCCTCTTTGCAAAAGTTCCCGAGTGAGTGGCCAGTTAAATGCAAAAGAGGTTCTTGTTGCAAATCGATCGTTGCAGTATTTGCTGAAAAATTTTGCAAAAAGGATGGCGGTAGAAACGAAGTTTCCGATGAGAGTCCCGTAGGCGGCGCCTGCGACTCCTAATGCTGGGATCGGGCCAATGCCGTAAATGAGTGTGAAGTTGCAGAGTACGTTCACAATCATGCCCACGAATGCGGCTTTCATCACAATTTTGGTTTCACCGATTCCACTAAAAAAGCAGGGTGCGGCGTTTCGCACAAGGTTGATGATTCCGCCGAACATCAAAATGTTAAAGTATGTTTTTTGATATTGTAACTGGTCTGCGGGCAAATGCTCCATGCTAAAAATCCAATGCCCGACAGGAATCGTCAAATACAGCAGGGGAACGCAAAAAAGCGACAGGTAAATAGCTTGCATGAAAACTTTGGAGCATTCTCCCGATTTTTTTGCCCCAAATCGTTGCGCAACCATGGCTGTCGTGTAACTGATCGCTCCCGTAAAAAATGTAACGAGGGCAAGCTGTACAGCCCCTGCGCCAAGGGAAGCGTTCATTTCGGCTGGGCCGAGTTTCGAAAGAAAGAGCCTATCAATAAAAGTCATGAAGGTGTCGAAGCTCATGGAAAGGAGCATCGGCAATGCTACGGAGAAAACGTCTTTAATGTCACCGTTTTTTTTGAATTTCCCCGGCTTGTATAACTTGTTAAAAAATGCAAACATGCAGTTAATATAGAAAATTCAAACAGCCGACATACGTATGCTGCCTTTGTGATTGCTTCACTTCGTTCGCAATGACAAAGGAGTGGCCATCGCAATGGCAAAGGCGTGGCCATCGCAATGGCAAAGGAGTGGTTGTCGTAATGACAAAGAAGTGGTGGTCGCAATGGCAAAGGAGTGGCCATCGCAATGACATGCGCAGCGGCGAAACAATCACACGTCTACATCGGGCGAAATGTGAATTTTATATTCGGGATATTCCTTGCTCAAATCGCTGTATAAAGTTTTGAGAGCCTCTTCCGGTGAAATGTCGAAGCTGAGCACAACGTCAAAACGGATCGCTTTTTCGGAAAGGTCCACAAAGAAACCGTGCATTTGCAACGCCCATTCATGCGCTTTTACAATGTGTAAAATATGGTTCCGAATTTTCGCCGCTTCGTCATTGCCTGTGTTGTAAGAATAGACGCCGACGCCGGTGAGTGTCACCCCTGTTTCCTTAAACACGCGACTTTCTAACTTGCGGGTCAAAACATCCACTTCTTCCACGGTCATCGTATCGGGACGTTCCAAATGAACAGAACCGTAAAATTTATTCGGACCATAATTGTTCAAAAGCAAATCGTAAGCGCCGCGGACAGGAGCCTCCGAACTCAAAATCTTTTTGATCTTTTTAACTAGGTCTTTATCGTTTCGCTTTCCCAAAATATCGTCGACCGTGTCTCGAAGCATTTCGATTCCCGATTTAATGATGAACAGGGAAATCGCCACGCCCACGTAAGCTTCGAGCGAAATTCCGGTCGTAATAAAAATGATTGCGGAAGCGAGGACGGAAAGGGAGAGAATGGCGTCAAAAAGAGCATCCGCGCCCGAAGCCACGAGTGCTCCGGAGTTTACGCGTTCGCCTTCGCGCTTGACAAATTTCCCGAGAATGACTTTAACGATCACAGCCGAAGCGATGATCACTAGCGATGCGGTGGAATAATCCGCTTCTTCGGGATGGATGATCTTTTTTACCGATTCCACGGCAGAAGTTCCGCCTGCGTATAGAACGATCGCTGCGACGCTCATGGCGCTCAAGTATTCCATTCGACCATAACCGAGTGGATGCTTTTTGTTGGGCGGCCGATTCGAAAGCTTTGCCCCGACAATCGTAATGACCGAAGAAAGTGCATCGGAAAGATTATTTACCGCGTCCAGAGTGACGGCGATGGAACCTGTAAAAAATCCGACAGCCGCTTTGAATGCCGAAAGGACAACATTTGTAGCGATGCCCACAATGCTTGTGCGGACGATGACTTTACTGCGATTTTCAATTTC
>JAGDBD010000107.1 GCA_017959225.1 Fibrobacter sp.
GCAGCCCACGACGAGGACGTGCTTTCCCTGTTCCACGAGTCCCGCGGTCAGGTTCTGGGTGGTGGTGGATTTTCCGATGCCACCCTTACCGTAAATAGCGATTTGACGTAAACGCTTTGCCATGATGTTTTGTCTCCTTAGGATTTTTATTTTTCTACGGAAACGCTAGGTTGGGTGCAATTTTAATTTTTGAAATTTTCAAATCCAAGAGAAAGCAAGGGCTCGGAATTAAAAAAGATGAAAAAAATGCAGCCGTTATAGATTACGCACTTGCTAAGTAATAGGAAAAATTGATAGAACGCGCAAGCTGGTCAGAAAATCTAAAATTTAGAATCGTCTAACTCTTACTTTTTTTCTATATCTCGCTGAATTTATACATAGTTCTATAGTTGTTTTCTATAATTAAAAAGTCTTTGCTATATAAAAAAATGATAATAGACGTTGTTGTATCAAATATTTTTATTTCGTACAAACTAACTCTTGAATTCCTGCGTCATTTCTATTGACCGCTATAAAATTTAAACGTAATTTTTTGCAAAAACCTCTCTACTGGAACGCTAGGTTATTGTTCTTGGTACAGAGTACCATTGAGAGGTCCGCTATGGCAAATGATTTGAATTACCTCCAACGCGAACATCCCTGTTTCGGTGGATGCAAAAATAATAAGGGACGCATGCACTTGCCGGTTTCACCGAGCTGCAATATCGAATGCAGATTCTGTGATCGCCGGATCAATGAAGATGCTCAAGTTCCTGGGAATACGAGCAAGGTGATTTTGCCGGAAGAAGCTTGCGGCTATATTCGCAAAGCTCTGGAATACGTTCCCGAAATGACTGTTGTGGGTATTGCAGGTCCAGGCGATACCCTCGCAACGCCTTTTGCACTTGACACTTTCCGTTTGGTCAAAAAAGAATTTCCGAATTTGATTCGCTGCATGAGTACCAATGGTCTTTTGCTCAGTGAAAAAGCAGATGAAATAATCGATGTGGGCATCGATACTTTGACGGTGACCGTCAATGCGGTAGATCCGGATATTGAAGCGTTGATCAATGCTCGCATTTTTTACCACGGTAAAACCTACCGCGGAAGAGAAGCCGCTGAAATTTTGATTCACAACCAGTTGGAAGGCATTCAAAAGGTGGCATCTGCAGGCACAATGGTGAAAGTGAATACCGTGCTTTGCCCGGGCATCAATGATCAGCACATTGAAGAAGTGGCTGCGACGGTGCGTGAAGCAGGTGCGATTATTTATAACATCATTCCTTTGATTCCGCAAAACGGATTTAAAGACATTCCGGCTCCAAGCCCGAAATTACTTGCCCTTGCACAAGAACAGGCTGGTGTTTTCATTAACGTGTTTAAGCACTGTGCTCATTGCCGTGCTGATGCGGTGGGTGTGCCTGGTGTTTATGATGTGGGTGCTCAAATTTATATGGATCGAATTCGTGTCAAGGAGACGTTCTCACATGGCTAAGTATAAAGTGGCAGTTGCGACAAACGACGGCGTTCATGTCAATGTGCATTTTGGACACGCCGCCGCATTTGATGTTTATGAAGTGGATGATGAATCCGGTGAAATTTCCAAGGTTGAAGTTCGCTTAAAACCGGAACATTGCGATGGCACTTGCGGAAGCCGAGAAACGGAAGGCTCTTCCATGGATTCCGCGGCAAAAAGCCTTGCGGATTTGGACTACGTTCTTTGTGAACAGGTGGGAACCCATGCGATCCGAGCGCTCGCTCGGTACAATGTTAGAGCTTTTGATATTGAACTTCCGATTGCGGAAGCGATTGCAAAGATCAACGAGTTCCGAAAGAAAATTGCGGAACGCCAAAAGTTTCTGAACTCTCTCAAGAAGGGTTAAGGAGAATTATCGATGGCAAAAATTTTAGATCAAGCCCGTTACAAGTGTGCCTTGGCGGCAATGCAGACGGTCCAATCTATTCCGGGTGCGATTCCTATTTTGCACTCCGGCCCGGGCTGCGCATCCAAATTGAACGATAACAACGGTACCAGCGGAAAGTTCAGTGCGAATATTTTCCCGTGCACAAGTATCAGTGAAAAGGAAGTGGTATTTGGTGGAGCAGAAAAGCTTCGTACTACAATCCAGAATGCCTTGCGTGTGATCGATGCGGACCTTTTCGTTGTGCTTTCCGGTTGCACAGGCGAAATCATCGGTGACGACATTCAGTCTGTTGCGGAAGATTTTCAGGATGAAGTGAAACCGGTCGTTTGGACGAAAACTCCGGGCTTTAAGGGAAACAATTATATTGGACACGATTGGATTTTGCACGGAATCTTTGAACAGTACGTGTCCAAGTTTGCCGATGTGCCAAAGGAAAAGGGCCTTGTGAACCTTTTTGCTGGCGTGCCTCAGCAGGATCCTTATTGGCTCGGCAATTTGCGCGAACTTGAAAAGCTTTTGCAGTCTATCGGTTTAAAGACCAATACCATTTTCGGCTTTGGCCGTGGCGTTGAAAACTTGCAAAAGATCCCTGCTGCGGAATACACGATTCTCGTTTCTCCGTGGGCGGGTATTGAAAGTGCTAAGTACCTGGAAAAGGCTTATGGCACAAAGCTTTTGCATTATCCGACGCTTCCTATCGGCGCAACGGAAACTTCGAAGTTCTTGCGCACGGTGGGACAATTTACAGGCGCAGATAAGGAACTGGTGGAATCGGTGATCCGTGAAAACGAAGCCCATTTCTTCTACTACTTGGAACGTTATGCGGATACGATTCTCGAAAGCCGCATTGTGAGCAAGCGTTTTACCGTGGTGAGCGAAGCCCAGTATGTGATTTCTGTTGCCAAGTTCCTTGTGAACGACATGGGATTCTTCCCGGAAAAGCTTTTTGTGGTAGACGATACCCCGGAAAACTTCCGCGGAGAAGTGGAAAAAGAATTGAAGAGCTTGAATTACGGCATCCAGGCGGATGTGGAATTCTCGACCGATGGCCATGCGATTCACGATCAGATTCGCCAGATGGATTTTGCCGGTACGCCGCTCATTATCGGTTCGAACTGGGAAAAGGTTCTCGCTCGCGATGTCAAAGGCCACTTTGTGAATATCAGCTATCCGATGATCGAAAAAATCGTCATCAATTCCCATGTGGCGGGATACTCGGGTGCGCTTTACTTGCTCGAAGAAATTTACACGGCAGCACTTGCCATGTTGAAAATTTAACAAGGAGACTGTATGCCATTTAATTTTAAGAATGCGAATGTGGGCGTACGCGAAAACCGTCTCGGTTCTATCACGGGCTTTTCGGGTGATTTGGAAACCCTCGCTTATCGCTCTGAATGCGGCTCTCTCAAAAACCGTGAACGTTGCTTTAGCCAGTCTAGTTCTTGCCTTTCGGGCTGTGCTCTGGACCAGTTGATCGGCATTCGCAACGTGGCTGTGGTGTACCATGCTCCCGCAGGTTGCGTGGCCATGGCCAGTGGCGAATCGGTTAAGTTCCGTCAGATTGCGGAACGCATTAATGAAACGACGAATTCGGTGTACGTCTGCACGGATTTGAATGAAAAAGATACGGTTTTCGGCGCCATTGAAGCGCTCCGGAATACGGTGAAGTATACGTACGACAAATTCCATCCGGAAGCGATTTTTGTTTCGACATCTTGCGTTTCGGGCGTGATCGGTGAAGATGTGGATGGCCTTGCCGACGAATTGAATGATGAATACGATATTCCTGTCATTCCGATTCACTGCGAAGGCTTTAAGAGCCGTATTTGGGCTAGCGGCTTTGATATTGCGGACCATGCCGTTTTGCAGGGTCTTGTGAAGCCGCCTGTGAAGAAGAACAACAAGATTATCTTCAAAAACTTCTTTGAAAGCGCTCGTCCGGAAATTACGAAGCTCTTTGCACTTCTCGATGCAGAACCGCAGTTTGTGTACTGCAATTCGACGGTGGAAGAACTTTCCCATTTGAGCGAAGCACAGGCGTCTGTGTGCATTTGCGGAACTTTGGGAACTTACCTTGGCAATGCTTTGGAAGAAACCTATGATGTTCCGTACGTTCGCACCATCAATCCGAACGGTATTACGGGCTTTGAAACCTGGTTCCGCGCCATTGGCAAAACCATTGGAAAAGAAGCGGAAGTGGAACGCTATATTGCGGAACAGCGCGCCATTTACATTCCTCAGATTGAAGAAATCAAAAAGGAATTGAAGGGCCTTCGCGCGGTTATCGGTATGGGACCGGGTTACACCTATGAAGTGACCCGCGTTCTGCAGGAACTCGGATTGGAAGTGGTTTATGGTCTTGCTTGGCATTACGATTACAAGTATGACAATGGCCAGGTCCCGCCGGCGCTTGAACACTTGCTGAAGACCTCTCCGAAGGATATGAAGCTTTCTGTGGCGGACCAGCAGAATTACGAAGTTCTGAGCGTTTTGAACCATTACAAGCCGGATATCTACTTTAGCCGTCACCCGGGTACAACCGTGTGGGCAATTAAGCAGGGTTATGCGGCGCTGTTCGTTGCGGATGAATACATGATCTTTGGTTATGAAGGAACTCTTCGTTTTGCCAAGAGCATTTTGGATACCATTCGGAACCGCAGCTTCGAAAAGAACTTGGCTGCCCGTATTCAGTTGCCGTATACCAAATGGTGGTACGAACAAGAAACGGAAAAGTTCTTGAAAGAAGAAGGCGCTCGGTAAAATTAAACAATCCACATCCCTTGTTTCCTTAGGCGTGGATGGATCCCTGTGGACTTGTTCCACAGGGATTTTTTTGTGCTATCGGAAAAACTGAGAACAAATCATAAAAACATTATATAACCAGTGGTTATAGGCACTTTTTATTTTTGGCACCATGATAGAATATACGATGAGTTGTAAAAAAATCGATTGGCTCCAGGTTCATGAAATTTTAGACGAAGCGGGGCTTTCGCATTTTTCTCCAGAAGATCAAGAAAAGATTTTTACGAACAGTGATGTAGTATCCTTTGCGATAGAAGGAAAAACGGTTGTAGGCGTATCCCGTGCGCTTTCTGACGGCTTAAGCCAAGCGGCCATTTACAATGTAGCTGTACGGCCGGAATATCAGCATCGTGGCGTTGCGCTGGGCATGGTGGGACGTTTGCTGAATGCGTTGAAAGGTCAGAACGTGATTCTTTACACGAATCCTTCCAATGTGTCTTTTTACGAAAAGTTTGAATTCCGCCGCTGCAAAACGGCAATGTGCTACTTTGTAGGGGAAAATGATCACTTGCAACTGCTAGAAGATCATGGTTTTATGCTGCCTGAAGGTTATCGATTTGTGGATGAATATCCGAAAAAAAAGATTTCGGATGCACGCTAAAAAGGTGTGCGCACAAAGGAATATTTGACTTTTTTATAACGGCTAATCAGAGAATTTATCACGTATAGAATTCAATTATTGCGTAGGATAAACATCCAAAATAGCAGAACAAAAAAAATAAAAAAGTGAAAGAAGAATGGAGGAAAATCTCTTGCACGCCAAAAATCAATAGCTAATTTTGAATTCAAACAAAACGTCCTAAGGAAACGCTTTGAAAGGAATGTAGGATCTCCCAAGGTTTTTTCAATATAAGGAGACCAACATGTCAAACATTCACCATTCTATTACCGAACTCGTCGGTCATACTCCTCTTCTCGAACTTGATAACTTTGAAAAGAGACACAATTCTTACGCACATATCTTGGCAAAGCTCGAATACTTCAACCCGTCGGGATCTGTCAAGGACCGTGCTGCGCTCAGCATGGTGGAAGCCGCCGAAAAGTCCGGTGAGCTGAAACCGGGTGGAGAAATCGTTGAAATCACCAGCGGTAACACGGGCATCGGCCTTGCTGCTATCGCTGCTGCCAAGGGTTACAAGCTGACCGTTTTCTTTGAACCGGGTGGCTCTAGAGAACGCGTTCAGGTGATCCGTTCCTACGGTGCAACGCTTTTGGAATACACCGATCTTCCGCTTGTCAAGAAGGACTTGGACGCTGGCGCATTCTCCGTTACCACTTTGCTCAGCGAAGTGCGTCGTTATGCCGCAGAACACAATGCTTTCTTCATCAACCAGGTTGAAAACGAATACAATCCGCTGGCCCATTACCGTACAACGGGTCCGGAAATTTGGGAAGATACCGATGGTAAGGTGGACTTCATCGTTTCCATGGCAGGTACGGGCGGTACGCTGAACGGCCTTTCCAAATATTTCCGTGAAAAGTCTCCGAACACAAAGATTGTGGGCGTGCAGGCAACTCCGGATTCCCGCTTCTTTACCAAGGAAGCAGAAATCAACGGTGTGATCGACGGCGTTGCCCCGTTTGCAAACGTTCCGACTCCGCCTCCTCTGCTGAACGATTCTTCGATCTATGACGAATATATCGAAGTTTCGACTCTCCAGGCAAAGGGCGTGGCGCACGAACTGGCTGAACATGAAGGCGTGTTCCTCGGTACTTCGGGTGCTGCAGGTATCTATGCGGCTTCCATCGTCGCTTCCCGTCCGGAAAATGCTGGCAAGAACATCGTCGTTATCACTGCCGATAACGGTTTCAAGTACCTCTCCACGAAGGTATACGCTCTCGACGCTTAAAATTTTTGCGTGAGAAGTAAGCCCCCCTCTTTTAATGCAAGAGGAAATCAATAAAGAGCGGGGGCTTTTTTAATAAAAAATTCCACTGAACCCGATTCGCAACCGTATCTGTCATATTCAAAACGAATATGCGGTAGCCCGTTGCACGTTAAAAACAAAAAAAAGGAGTTATTACATGAATTTTAAGAAAAAATTGATCGCTGCTTCTATTGCTCTGGCTTCTGTTTCTGCTTTTGCAGAATGGGATTACTATCCGGTTCTCGACGAGCATCACGGACAGGTAAAACTCACGACCGAATATTGGTATTCGGGCGATGAACATTCCCTTGCGGAATTCGTGGAAGGTCGTTTCACGATTGTCAAGGGCCTTGAAGTGAGCTTGAAGCATCTCGGTTATCAGTTCTTTGACGATCCGAATGATGAAGCGAAAGAAAATAACGGTTTGACCGATATTACCGTTGGCGTGAAATACAGTTTCAACAACATTTTCAGCGTGTTTGCTGATGCTGCGATTCCCACCGGTTCCGATGACGTTTCGAATGAAACCTTCTCTCTGTCGGGCGGTATCTCTTGGCTTTTGCCGATTTCGGAACAGTTCGGTATCGGTAACGAATTCAAGATTACCAGAGGCTTTGAACACGACGACATTAAACCGGGTCTCGTTTCGACTTACGGACTTGAAGCTTACTATTCGTTCAAGAATGGCTTTACGCCGTTCTTCGGCTGGGCATTTACAAGCCAGTTGACGGATACGGAATATGCAGACGGCTCTGAAGGCGGTACGACGGAATCGAACGTTTCGTTCTGGGCTGGCGCATCTTATTCTGTGAATCCGTACCTCACTTTTACTTTGTATGAAGACATCGAATACATTGGAGAAGCTTATCTCGGTGGATTCATTTTCAATGTCTCTCTTAACTTCTAATTCGAAGGATTTCATCAGGAGTATCATATGAATTTCAAGAAGTGGATGAAAGTTGTTTTGGCAAGCGCTCTTTCTTTTGGCTTTGCCAACTCTTTTGCTGCACAAGATGCGACGACTGTGAAAATCGCTTACTATGCGGGATCTCTTTGCGGAGCTCCCTTCCATGTGGCGTATTTGAACGGTTACTTTAAGGAAGAATTTGAAAAGATCGGTCAGAAGTTTGAACTTGTCCGTATCGCAGATAATTCTTCTGCAAACGACTTGATTGCATCGGGAAAGGCGGATGCCGGCTTTGATTTGCTCGCAACGGAATTGCAGCCGATTGAAAATGGTCTCCAAGTAGCGTTTATCTCTGGCCTGCACACTGGATGTACAAAATTCTATGTGAAAAAAGGTTCGAGCATTAAAAGCGTGAAAGATTCCAAGGGTAAAAAGGTCGGTGTCGTCGGTCTTTCTGATAGCTCCGTGATGTCTTACCGTCGTAAACTCCAGGAATTTGGCATCAAGTCTACTGGCCCGGATGCAGAAGTGGAATTTGTGGTGTACACGGCAAATGACCTTCCGATTGCTCTTGAAAAAGGTGCAGTCGATATCATTACTCTCCACGACCCGGCTGCTGCTACTGCGGAAAAACAGTATGGCTTTACCAAAATCTTGGATACCGCTACCGATGCAAAGCTCGGTCTTGAATACTGCTGCCAGGCATTTATTACCCTGAAGCTCCTCAAGAAGAATCCGCAGGCTGCTGCTGCAATTCATCGCGCAATTCAGCGTGGCGCTGCATTCGCTGCCGCAGAACCTTATAAGACTGCAAAGCTCCAGATCGATAGCAAAATTGTTGCGGGCAATTTGGATTTCAACGCAGAACTTTTGGCTTCTTACAACTTCATTCCTTCTGTCAAATTGGGTTATGAAACCTTCAAGACGGTCGCAAAGGAATTGCAAGAAACGGGAGTCTTAAAAAAGAAGACGAATATCGACAAGTTTATCAAGGATCATTATGTCGATTTCGCAGCGCTTGGAATTCGTGTTCCGGATGGTTACGTATACGATTCCAAGGCGGGAAAATTCGTAGAACGCTGGGAAGCTCCGAAATCTCTCGTCAAGGAAAATTAATTCAGGAGAGTCTCTGCTCATGAATATTAAACAAATAGTAAAAACAACTGTGGCAACGGCGCTTGCTGTCGGATCTCTCGCTTTCGCAGCGAAGCAAGACGCTTCCGTTGTCAAGATCGCCTACTTTACAGGCGCTCTTTGTGAAGCTCCCTTTCAGGTAGCTTGGCTGAATGGATACTTCAAGGAAGAATTCGACAAGATCGGTCAAAAGTTCGAAATGGTCCGCGTCGGTGAAAATACCACTTTGAATGAATTGATCGTAACGGGTAAAGCCGATGCCGGTTTTGACCTTCTTGCCACAAGACTTCAGCCTATTGAAAATGGCCTTCCGATTACTTTTGTGACCGGTCTTCACACGGGATGCACCAAGTTCTATGTGAAGAAAGGTTCAAAGATCAAAAGTGCCAAGGATTCTCGCGGTAAAAAGATCGGTGTGGTCGGTTTGACCGATAGCTCCGTGATGCAGTACCGTCGCAAACTCCGTGATGCAGGTATCATTTCTGATGGTGCCAATGCCGAAGTGGAATTTGTGGTGTATACGGCAAACGACTTGCCGATTGCTCTCGACAAGGGTGCGGTAGATATTATCGGTCTTCATGATCCGATTGCTGCGACTGCCGAAGAACAGTACGGTTTTACGAAGATCCTGGATACGACTACCGATGAAAAACTCGGCCTTGAATATTGCTGCCAGGCTTTTGTAACCCTGAAACTTCTCAAGAATAATCCTCAGGCTGCTGCAGCTATCCGTCGCGCTGCTCAACGCGGTGCCGCTTACGTTGCCGCAGAACCGCGCAAGGTTGCACAGCTCCAGATCGACCACGAAATCGTGGCTGGTAAAGTGGATTTCAACACGAAGCTTCTGGAATCTTACAACTTCATTCCGTCTGCAGCATTGGGTCTTGACACTTTCAAAAAGGTGGCTCGTGAATTGCAGGCAACGGGCATTCTCAAAAAGAAGACGAATATCGACAAGTTTATCAAGGATCACTATGTGAACTTTGACGAACTGGGTATTAAGCTACCAGATGGCTTCGTATACGATCCGAAGACCGGAACGTTTACTGAAGTCTGGGAAGCCCCGGATCCATCGGTTCTTAGACGGAAGATGTAGTCTCCATACAGCTTCCTTCAAATCCGTGCTCCCTTTCCGGTAGGGAGCACGGTATCTTTTTCACTTAACTGGAGAATAACGTGAATACATTAAAAAAATTTCTTCCATTTTTAGGTGTTGTAATCACCTTGGCTGTCCACTTGCTTGTGCCGGACAGCGATGAACATCCCGATGCAGAAAAGCCTTATTTTGCATGGATTTTATACTTCTTCTTGGGGGCAACGTTTTTCCTTGGTGTGCTTTCGCTAAAGGTTCAAAAACTTGGAAAGTATTTTGAACGGACAGGTCCATTTTGGTTTGGTACTGGAGTTGTCGTCATTTTCTTTAACGTGGTTATTGGAAAGCTCGCTTTGATTCCGGTGCTTTTCTTTCCCAAGTTTGACAATATCCTTGCCATGTTCTTTGAAGATGGCGTGCTGATTCTCAAGTGCATTCTTTATTCCACAAGGCTTTTGCTGACGGGACTGTTCTTTGGAACGGTGGTCGGATTTGTGACGGGGGTATGCCTTGGTTTTAGTGCAAAAACATATTATTGGCTAAACCCTTACATTAAACTTTTGGGACCGATTCCTGCAACGGTGTGGATTCCTATTGCGTTGACAATTTTTGACACACCCTATGCGGCGAGTGTATTTATTGTTGCCCTTGCGGTATGGTTCTCGATTGCATTGATGACGAGTTCCGCGATTCAGGCTGTGCCCAATAGCTATTATGAAGTGGCGAGAACTTTAGGCGCAAGCCCTGCTTTCCAGATTTTCCGCGTGGGAATTCCTGCGGCGATGCCGTCGATTTTCTTGGGCGTATTTTACGGCATTATTTCTGCATTCCTCGCTTTGATGACTGCGGAAATGTTTGGTGCAAAATATGGCATTGGATGGTACATTATTTGGCAAAAGGCGATGATGGTTTACAGCGGCGTGTACGCTGGCCTGATCGTGATTGCAGTCTATTGTACGCTCACTTTGACTTTGCTCTTTAAACTGCGTGATAAAATTTTGAATTGGCAGAAGGGGATTGTGAAATGGTAACAGAAAATACAACGACGGATGCCAAGGATTTTATTCAGATTAAAGATTTGGTCAAAACCTTTGTTTCGAATAAAGGCGAAACGATTACAGCTTTGAACGGTGTCAATCTGGAAATTCCCAAGGGAAGTTTTGTGAGTCTTATCGGCCCTTCCGGTTGCGGCAAAACGACCCTTTTGCGTCAGATCGCAGGCCTTGCTGCCCCTACTTCTGGCGGAGTTTTCATCAATGGGAAAAAAGTGACAAAACCCGGCAGCGACCGCGGATTTGCGTTTCAACAGGCGACTCTTTATCCATGGCTAACGATCCGTGATAATATTTCCCTTGGGCTTCGTGCTCGGCATATTTACAAAGAGCATGCTAAAGATGTGGACGAATTCATTGAAACGGTCGGTTTGAAGGGCTTTGAAAAGTCCTACCCCCATGAACTTTCGGGCGGTATGAATCAACGCGCAAGCCTTGCCCGCGCTTTGGTTGGACATCCGGAAATTCTTTTGTTAGATGAACCGCTGGGCGCATTGGACGCTTTTACCCGCATGGCGATGCAAGATGAAATCCTGAGCCTTTGGAAAAAGTATAAGACGACGATGATCATGGTGACTCACGATGTGGATGAAGCTCTTTATTTGAGCGATTACATTGTGGTGATGAAAGCGCGTCCGTCTAAAGTTGAAAGCGTTATCCATGTGGATTTAAGCTATCCGCGTGTGCGTACTCAAGATGTGTTTGTGAACTATCGAAAGCAAATTCTTGAACTCTTGGATTTTGCTGGACAAGTTCAAGAACCGGAATATTACCTGTAATTCCTTGGGGAATACAAAAAGGCCTGATTCTTCGGAATCAGGCTTTTCTGTTTTTACTTTTTCTTTAAAGCGGCGAATTCTTCTTTCGCTTTTTGTATATCGTCTTGGAACGCCTTGTTCCCTTGCAGTCTTGCAAAAACGCCTGCGACAACGATTTTGGATGCGTCGACATCGCTTTGCCAATGATACCCGGCTATGATACGGCTTTGCCCCCATTCATGAGCATACTTCAGCAGTTCATTTTGTGCGCTGGGATTTATTTCGATAAGAACTAAAGCTGTGGTATAAGCGATGACGGTATGTCCGGATGGGTATGATCCTTGTTCTCTTAAAGTATCTTCTTCACTTGGAACTAAAGTGGGCTCGTGAAAACGGACGTAGGGCCTTTTTCGCTTGTAATGCCTTTTGACAACACTGCTGGATTGGTTGATTGTTTTGATGCTGCGATGGACCAGTTTATAAATGGCAGGAGTCTTGGATTTTGAAATTTTTTCTCCGAAGGGTTCGCTAAAAAGTTTTAAAACTTCGTCGGTTTTGTGAACGGATTGTGCCACGGCAAGTGCGGCCCGTGCGGAATCCTTTCGCATGGATTTTCCCCACATATACTGCGCAATATCTGCCACGAACTGTGTGGAATTTGTGTCGGGAGGCGGCGGTAAAAATGCTAGGGCGCTAGGAACGCTATCGAGAGAAAGATACAGAACATTTTCTTCTGCAAAAGAACTTTGCAGCGAGAGAGTAAAAATAAAGAAGATCAGCAATCTTTTCAAATTCATCTGGGTTGCTCCTTATTTTGCAATTTAAAAAAGAGCCCGGAATGGTTTCCATTCCGGGCTCTTTGTTTTGCTGTTGATCGATTATTTGTTCAGGAATAAATATTCTACAGTTTCCGTTTGGATCGAAAGACCTTTTTCGTGAGCATAAAGGTATAACAAGGAAGTTCCTGCTCCTGCAGCTCCGGCATAAAGCCCTGTGTAAGTTTCGACAAAGCCAGGAATCTTCCGCGTCCAAGCGGCGTACCAACGGCGTCCTTTAACATCGTTGAAGGAGTCTCCCAAAAGCTTATCGGCGGTAACTTTTGCATGGGCCGTCCATTCTTCGTTTCCAAGACCTTCCGCTGTTTTCACAAAGTGGGCAAGGACGCCGGGAGCTCCGCAGCAAAGGCAGTAACTGTTCCAGTATCCAGGCGTATGCTTTAACGGTGCTCCGGCTTTCAGGATTCCTCGGGTAAGAATATTTACCCATTCCAGGTAATCCTTGTTACCGGTTGCGTCAAAGAGTTGACGGAAAAGAATCGATGTGCCGACCGGTCCGTGGCAAGTAGAAAGGTAATAGAAGTCGTGGAAACGTCCTAATTCCGGATTGTAAAGGTATGGAACTAACGCTCCGGTTTCATCCCCTTCGACGATTGCAGAAAGGAACTTTACCACTTCTTTTGCCTTTTCCAGATAGGCTTCGTCTTTGGTTTCTTGGTACAGAAGAACATTCAACCAAGCGGTTCCTGCAGCACCGTGAGAAAAATTTGGGAATGCGGATTCTTTGGATTTCCAACCGACAAGGGTCAGATCTACGTTCTTATAATAGATGCCGCCTTCTTTTGCATGGACAATTCTTGTATCGGTAAAAGCGATGACGCGTTTTGCGGCTTCGAGATATTTCACGTCGCCGGTTTTGCGGTAAACGTAAAGGAAGAAGAACGCGTAAGAACCATCTGCCATTAAATCGGCTTCAGTACTCCAATGGAGAATTTCCCCATCATCTTTTCCGGCGAGAATCGCGTCGTCAGCGGTTTGTGTCAGAAATTCTCGATAGCGCTTGTCTGGAACATGCGCATAGAGCTGGTCCACAAAAATGGCTTGGCCTGCGGGTGCTGCGTAAACGCTTGTTCCCCAGCCTTTGACCGGCCAAATTCCGCCATCATCATTTCCTTCCAGAATGCCCTTGAAAAATCCCGGTCCTTCGTAAGTGTTTAAGATATACTCGGCGGCGCTTTTGGCTTCTTCCAAGTATTTCGGGTCCTGCGTCACTTCAAAAAGTTGAAGGAAAAACTGGCCGATGCCTGCGGAACCTGCGTAAAGGCCTTTGGGCGTAATCATCAAATCGCCCTTGTATTCATTTCCGGGTTCCGGGCTGACTTTCCAGTATTTTCCTTGGGGCGTCACCACTTCATTGGTTTTTAAATACTGAACGATTTCGAGGACCGCTTTCAAGTAATCTTCAGATGCGAGGGAATCAAATTTTAACGGCTGTGCAAACTTTAATTTCATGGATAAAACCTCTTGATCTTTCAAAAAAGATCGCTCAATTGAGCGATCTGGATTTAATGTCTTTTGTACAGATCGGTAGACAGGTATTTATAACCGTTGTCCGGATAAATGACGACGATATTTTTGCCTGCGGCTTCTGGACGCTTGGAAATCTGGATGGCTGCAGTGAGGGCTGCCGCTGCGGAAGTCCCGAGGAAAAGCCCGTCAGTTTCTGCCGTTTCCTGTGCGGTTTTATAAGCTTCTTCGGCTTTGATATCGATGATTTCGTCGTATTTGAAACCGTTGTTTTTGTTGGATTTTACCAGTGCCGGGGTGAATTCTTCAGGAACACCGGCGAGGGGGATTGTCCCATCAACGATATGGCCTGTAAAGTCCGGGCTTTCGGGGCGAGAACTTGGGGCTGCCTGTACACCGATGATTTTCACATTGGGATTCTTTTCGCGGAGGTAGCGACCAACGCCTACGATGGTCCCAGCGGTTCCGCCCATGGCCACAAAGTAATCGACATTGCCGTCTGTATCTTCCCAGATTTCTTTACCGGTGGTGTTGTAATGGAATTCCTGGTTGGCTTCGTTTACGGTTTGACCTGTAAAGAATTGGCCCTTTTCTTTGGCAATTCGCTTGATGCCCTTGATCAGGTTGTCAACGTTCAAACCTTCCTTTTCAAAGTTTTTGGCTTCTTCGATATCGTAAAAGGTCTTGACGTCCAAACCGTAACCTTCAAAGATTTTGACTCGTTCAACAGTTGTGCCCGGTTCCAAATAAGGAACGAATTCATAACCGAGAGCGTGTCCGATACCGGCAAGACCGATGCCTGTGTTACCGCTGGTGACGTCAATTAACGTATCGCCTTTTTTGATAAGACCTTTCTTTTCGGCGTCGCGGATGAGGGCAAGAGCCAAACGGTCCTTGACGGAACCTGTCGGGTTCAGGTATTCGAGTTTACCGATGATGTGAGCTTTAATGTCGTGCTTCTTTTCGTAATTGGAAAGTTCGACGAGGGGAGTGTTACCAACGAGTTCAGCGATGGATTGATGAATTTTAGACATGGACAATTCTCCTATTCTTCTCCGTAAATGCTCACGGTATTGTTTTCTTTTGTTGTTGTATAACCTGCGTCTACCGGAAGTTTGACGCCGGTGATGGCGCTTGCTTCGTCGCTCGAAAGGAAGTAAACTGCATTGGCAATTTCCGACGGATCGATCCAACGATGCAATAAAGATTTGTCTTCGGCTGCTTTGCGAAGCTTGGGAACGGAATAATCAAATTTGATTGCCATTTCCGTCTTGGTGTAACCTGGAGCTACAGAATTCACGCGGATGCCGTACTTTCCCAAATGGAATGCCGCATAACGGGTGAATCCGTCAACAGCCGCTTTCGAAATGCCATATCCGAAGGGAGACCAGTCCACAAAGGATGCGACAAAAGAAGACACGTTCACAATGGATCCTTTGATCTTCTTCTCCACGAAAACGCGGCCAATAATCTGCGCCAGGTAAAGTCCTCCCCAAAGGTTCACTTCTTCTGCGGCACGGATCTGTTGAGGGTCAAAATTCAAAATGCTGGGACGGTGGCCGACAATGCCTGCGTTGTTAAAAAGAGCGTCGATTCGACCGTACTTTTTAACGACCTTTTCCACCACTTTTTGATCTTGTTTGTACTTGGTAATATCCAAGGCGTAACCGGTAATATCGTACCCTTCCGCGGAAAGGGCTTTTACTTGTTCATCCAGCTCCTTCTTTTTAATATCGGTAGCGGCTACAGCCCAACCTTCTTTCAAAAATTTTTTGACGGTAGCAAGACCAATCCCTTGAGCGGCTCCCGTAATGAATACGACTTTTTTGATTTTGTTAGACATTTGTTTCTCCTTAGGCGATTCAGAACGAGAGCGGACACCGGTAAAACATGGGTTTTACCGTGCATTTCCCTTTCTGTAACTTGAATTCTTGCGATAAAAAATCTTTTGTTTATCGCTTTCATTCGAACGATTTTTAAGGTAGAAATCGATGTCTAAAAAACAAGGTGATTACTATATACTATTTAACTGCGTCTAGTTATAGCTTGTAACTATAGAATTGTGATAGACTAAAGCCCATCGCTAAATCAGAGACGGTAAAAGCTTTGCCCGAACGCTGGCTGTCAAAAATTTCAGGGAGTTTTAACCATAAAAAGCTCTTTGAATCCGGCTTAACGCTTCGGCTAAAGTGGCCCGTGGACAAGCGAGGTTCACACGTTCAAAGCCTTGACCATTTTTTCCGAAAAGGCTTCCGCTGTTTAGCCAAAGGCGCGCCTTGTGCAAAATGATGTCGTCGATTTCTTCGGATGTTTTACCGGTTCCGCGAAAATCGAGCAGAGCTAAATAGGAAGCCTCCATGGGAATGAGTTTTACACCGGGAAGATTTTCTTTGATGAACCGGTCTGTAAAATCGATGTTCGCTTTCACGTATTGCAACATCCCTTTAAGCCATGTATCGCCTTGGGTGTAAGCGGTGTAAGCGGCAACGATTCCGGGAAGGGTCACCTGGCTGTAACCGATTGCGTCCAGTTCCTTTAAAATGGCTTTGCGCATGCTTTCGTTAGAAATGAATGTATGAGCAATTTGCAAACCGGCCAAATTAAAAGTTTTTGTCGGGGAAGTGACCGTAATCGTCGCATCGGCAACTTCCTTTGAAAGGCTTGCCGTAGGAATATGCTTGCCGCTAAAAACAAAATCGCCGTGGATTTCATCGCTTACAATTTTTACGTGATGCTTCAAACAAATCGAAGTCATCCGTTCAAGCTCTTCCCTTGTCCATACACGGCTCACCGGATTGTGCGGACTGCAAAGAAAAAAGAGCTTCGGCTTTTCGGTCACGATCTTCTTTTCAAAATCATCAAAGTCAATGTGAAATTTCCCATCGTCTCCGTAGACCAGGTCGTTGCTGATAACGCGACGGTTTCCAGCAAGGATTGATTCAGAAAAATGCATGTAAACGGGACTTTGGATGAGAATTCCGTCCCCTTTTTGCGTAAAGGCGTTCATCGCCAAACAAAGCATCATCATAACGCCCGGAGTTTTGATCATCCACGAAGCGTCTTCAATTTCGAGTTGGTGATGCGTGCGGTAAAAATTTTGTACCGCTTTGAAATAATCTTCTTTGGTTTCGCTGTAACCGTACACGCCTGTGCTCATCACCTTCACAAGAGCGTCCTGGATGTAAGAAGACGTTTTAAAATCCATGTCGGCAATCCACAGCGGAATTAAATCGCTAGTGTCTTCACCGGGCTTTGCCTTGCCGCGTTCTACAGCAAAATCATATTTGAGGCAAAACGTATTTCTTCTATCGATAATCGTATCAAAGTCTAGATTGCGTTCGGACATGGACGTTCCTCCCGAATCTTTTGAAAAACATCTTTCAATTCTTGAATCAAATCTTTTGCATTTTCAATGCCCACCGAAAGCCTTAGCGTGGTATCGGTAATTCCGTTGCGGGCGAGAACATCGGAAGGAACATCGGCATGGGTCTGCGTAATGGGATAGGTGAGTAAAGTTTCGACACCCCCAAGGCTTTCTGCAAATTGGATCAGACTTACTTTTTTTAAAATGGAAAGGGCAAAGTCTTTGCTAGAAACCTTAAATGTCAGCATAGCGCCGAATCCCCGGGCCTGCTTTTTCATAATAGCGTGCCCCGGATGAGTCGGAAGCCCCGGGTAAATGACTTCGGTTACGTCTTTTTCGTTCAGTAAAAATTCTGCGATCTGCTTTGCGTTTTCTTGGGCCCGGTCCATGCGAATGCCAAGAGTTTTAATACCGCGCAAAATCAGCCAGGAGTCAAAGGGAGCAAGCCCTGCTCCCGTCGTTTTAATTAAAAAACGGAGTTTTTCTTGAATGGTGGCGTTGTTTGTTATGACAAAGCCTGCAATGGTGTCGTTATGGCCTCCCAGATATTTTGTGCCGCTGTGAATCACCACGTCAGCGCCCAGGTCTAAAGGATTTTGAAAATAGGGAGAAAGGAAAGTGTTATCGACAATGAAATAGAGGCCGTGTTTTTTTGCAATTTGAGAAAGCTTTTCGATATCGTAAATGTTCATCATCGGGTTTGTCGGCGTCTCGATGTAAATCGCCTTGGTTTTGGGAGTGATGAACTTTTCAATATTTTCGTGAGCCAGTTCAATATTCGTAATTTCTAAAGCGTTCTTTTTGGAAACGTTGTTGAACAGGCGAATGCTTCCGCCGTAAAGGTCGGAGTCCGTGATGATATGGTCACCGGGTTCAAAAATTTCAAAGAGGAGTGCGATCGCTGCCATTCCGGAAGATAGCGCAATGGCATCTGTTCCATGTTCAAGGGAGGCTACGATTTTTTCTAATTGTTCTCGGGTGGGGTTTTGAAGGCGGGAATAGTCAAAACCGGTGGATTCGCCGACTGCAGGATGTGCAAATGTTGCAGTTTGGTAAATGGGGAAGCTCAGCGATCCGTAGTGCTTGATTTCTTTGCTTGGGCGAGTTTCGTTTAAGTGTATACAGTCCGTATCAATACATCGAGACATGGGCTTTTCTCCGCTGAAATTGAAAATTCCTGGATTTTTTTACAATGTCAAAGTAGCAAGATGAGCCTTAAAATCAAGAGATTTTGCATATACTATTTTTCTAAGAAGAGTGATAGATTTTTTTGATGATTTGAATTTTACTGACGGTTAATTTATGTGTAAAGGAGGCGTAAAAATGGGAGATTTATTCTCGAATTCACCATTTAAATGGCGAATATCGGTTAAAAACGCAAAAAAAGAAGATTGGGCTATCTCACTTTCTAACAAAATCATAAATTAAAAGTATGAATATACTTGAAGCAATTTCTTTGCGACATACGGTTCGCAAATTTCAAAAGAAGCCTCTGGATGCAGAGGTCATTGAAAAATTGAATGCGCGCATTGCAGAAAATAATCAGAAGTATGGCTTGAATTTAAAGCTCGTTACCAACGACAGTAATGGGGTTTGGGGAATACTCCGACTGTTTTTAGCAAAAAACGTGAACAATTATTTGATCCTTTCAGGCCCGGATGAGCCTACAACCGGGGAACTTCTGGGGTACTGCGGAATCGATGTGGCCCTTTACGCCCAGACTCTCGGCCTGAATTCTTGGTGGATCGGTGGAACGTACCGTCGTAGAGCGGTGGAATCCCTAGCGGACGGATCCCTTTCTGCTGGAATCGTGATTTTGGGATATGGTGAAAATCAGGGAAAATTTCACAAGACCAAAGAACCGGTAGACGTGAGCGCTTACGAAGGTGAAACTCCGGATTGGTTCTTGCGGGGAGTAGAAGCGGCTTTACTTGCACCGACAGCTCTAAATAGACAAGCCTTTTTTATTTCGGGCCGAGGCTCGGATGTTTCGATTTCTTGTGAAGGTTCTTTTGCAGAAGTCGATCGGGGGATTGTCAAATATCATTTTGAAATGGGAGCTGGAAAAGAAAACTTCAACTGGGCGGATTGACCGTGCATCGCTTTGGGGACTTGATCCTTTGCGTTGCTTTGGGAGCGCTTCTTTGGGGCTGCGGAAATTCCACTGCGTCGGAAGACGAAGATTCGGCTTCATCGGGATATTGCACCGCTTGTGACAGTTACGCGGCAGCTCCTCCCGTGCTTACAGAAAATGGCGGGAAAGGCTCTGTGACTACCTATGGATCGGTAACGGCCAAAGAAACAAGCCAAGGCGGAGCTTGCAATTACGGCGAAACAGGAATTCAATATTACGCAGCAATCCATGTAAACGTGAAAAGCGGAGACGGCAAAGGCCCGTGGCAAAACGGTCTTGCCTGCGGCAGTTGTGTACGTGTGAAGGCTGCAACTCCTGAAGGCTATAAAACGGTTACCGTTCGCATTACGGATAAATGCCCGGATGAAAATTGCGGCGTAGACTTGGGAGGTGCACCGGCTTTTGACATTATGGGGATGCAGGTTGGGCGTTATTACGGCGAATGGGAATTTGTAAGCTGTGAAGGCGTCGAAGGTGTCTGGGGGGATTCCACGGCGATTTTTGTCAAGGAAGGCGCAAGCGTTTATTGGAGTATTATCCAAGTTCGAAATCCGAAAGATGCTGTTCAAAGCATTGGAATTAAATTGGATACCGAAGAATCGGAACAAAGTCTCTCGTATGCGACGGAAGCGGAAAATTTTTGGACTGTTCCCAAGTCCGTTTTGCAGTCAAAAGATTCGGTGCGGATCACGGTTGCATACCGGTCGGGAAGTCCAGACATTTGGCGTTTAAACGCAGCAGACCTTGCAAAAGAGAACTCGTTGTTCTTTTTTACAACAAAAAGTCGAGAATCTCCCTAGTAAATCGGAACGTTTCAGAATAGTTTTATCGTTACCTTAAAAACAAAAACTTTTTAAAGGATAGGTGATGAGAAAAATGAACTTTTTAAAGACAGCCGTTTTGGGAACGGCTCTTTTTTGCGCGGTGGATTCTTTTGCCGCAGACAGTACACTCAGCGAACTAGCAAGCGCCCGAGGCCGCTTTGTGGGTTCCATTCTGAATTCGGAATGGTTTAACAACAGTCTTGGCAGTGACGCTTCCATTTACGAATCCACGCACAAGTCCAACTTTAACATGGTCGTTGCCGAAAACGAAATGAAGTTCGATGCCACCGAACCGAGCCGTGGAAGCTTCAACTTTACCAAAGGCGATAAGTTGATGGCTTATGCGGCAGCCAATGGAATGCAGGTCCGCGGCCATGCACTTGCTTGGCACAGTCAGGTTCCGAGCTGGGTCAGCTCTTTAGCAGCGCAGGTACAAAGTGCAGGCGGCAGCGCTCGTGACACGCTTTTAAGCGTTTTAAAAACGCACATCGATTCCGTTGTGGGACATTACAAAGGCAAAATTCGCGAATGGGATGTGGTGAACGAAGCCATCAACGACAATGGAACGCACGGTTGGCGCACAGAAGGTTCTGTTTGGTATCAGTACATTGGACGCGATTTTATTGATTCGGCGTTTGTATGGGCGCACAAAGCAGATCCGGATGCAAAGCTCTATTACAACGATTACGCTTTGGAATGGGGCATGGGCGCAGGCACTAAGGCTCAGTTCGTGTATGATTCCATCGCAGAACGTTTAACAAAAGCCGGAATTTATATCACGGGTATCGGGTCCCAAACCCACATTCAGAACACGCATACATCCACTCCGGCGAACCTTCGCACCTTTGCTTCCAAGCTGAAAAGTCTTGGTTTAACAATGCAGATTACGGAATTGGATATCGGCTTTGCATTGGGCACAGCGATTACTCAGTCGGATTACGAAGCCCAAGGACATTTGTACCGCCAGTTCATGGATCTCTTTTTAGAAGCAGAAAACATGGAAGCCTTTGTAATCTGGGGCTTTAGCGATAAATACAGCTGGCTCAAAGATCAAAGTAAGTATAACGGCCTGATTTTCGATTCGAGCTTTGCAAAGAAGCCTGCATACGATAGCCTTGTAGCGTCATTGAAAGCTCACGACGCTTCGACGGTGACGGCGGCCGGCAGTGTGGACCCGGTGGACTGGACAAGCGGAAGCACTTTTGGCAATGGAACTTATGTAATCGTGAATTACGATGTAGAAGGCGCAAATGCGAAAGGCAGCTGGACAAGCGACGTGGAAGCAGGATCTCCGGCTTTTGTTTCGCAAGCTTTGGACGGTGTAAGCGGTTACATGGACGTTCCTCTTGCAGGCTGCGATCAAAGCGAATGCGGTTACCAGCATGCTATTTACACCCTTCCAGAAGATGCTGTCGCAAAGGATGTGCTTGCCAAGTGCGAAAATCTGTTAATCACCATGCGCGGAAAAACAGAACTGAATTATGTGAACGTCGGGGTGAATTCTCCGTGGTTCAGTCTCGAATATGGACGTGCCGCAACTGTCGGAACTTGGACCGGTGTGACTGTGGATTTGCAGGCGGTGAGAGATTCTTCGGCGTCGCCTACACAGCTTACTTTCAATAGCAACGGTTCCGGAATTTACATTGAAAAGATTGAAGCGGTGGGCTGCCCGGACAATCTCTCTTCGGTGCCGAAAATTTCTGAACGTTCACTGCTCGGAATGAATTTTACCGGAAAAACTCTTTATGTGAACGGAACGGACCGCGCAAAGGTGGAACTCTTTGATATGCAGGGACGTCCTGTGTTCAAGGCTTTGAACGTGAACGGATCCGTTTCGCTGCAAGGCGTATCTAACGGCTTGTACGTGGTGCGTGTTACAGCTGGCTCGAACTCCTTGATGAAGAGAATTGTAGTCCGCTAGTGGGGTTCTGCAATTCAGTCGAAA
>JAGDBD010000108.1 GCA_017959225.1 Fibrobacter sp.
ATCATAAATTTCAAGAAAAAAAATCACACATCCCCCCCCTCGTCCCCCGTATCAAACAATCTTATTAAACGCTATAAATATTAAGTATTTTACAAAGCATTTCTCGTTTTTTAATTTCGGCATCGAATTTGAAACGTTTTCGGTTTCAAAAGCAAAAAAATCAAAACGAGGATACCTATATGAGTACGCTTCAAATTTTTGCTAAAGAAATTCTCTAATCGGCATCTGCTCTTAGCACGATGAATTCAGAGAAAGTCTAAGCATTCCGCAACAATCTAAAGCCCAACGGGGCAAATTAAGTACGCAGAACGACTTCTGCGCGGTTATTCAACTAGTATCAAAAAATTTGGGAGACTTCTATGAATATTAAAAAAATTGCGACTGGACTTGTTATTTTATCTGCAATCAGCTCTTTTGCAGCCGAACCGCTTTCTGTCACCACAAAATCGGGCGTGAGCGTTTCTCTTTATGGTTTTGCATCGCTCAACGCGGCTTATGAAGATTCAAAAAGCAACAACGGTAACTTTGCAAACTTTGTTTCTGCATCGGATCTTACCAACAAAAACGATGGCGGTTGGCATCTGACTCCGAACTTGACCCGAGTGGGTTTGAATCTTTCTAGCGGAAGCGACAGCTCTTATTTCAAAGCGAACGGTAAAGTCGAAGTCGACTTTTACGGTGGCGGTTCCGGCAACGCTCCGAATCCGCGACTCCGTCACGGTTACGGTGAGCTTTCCTTTGGCAATTCCGGTTTTTCCATTTTGGGCGGTCAAACTTGGGACTTGATTTCTCCGCTGATCACTCCGACTTTGAACGCAGGCGTTTTGAACAATTCGGGTGACGCAGGTCTTCGCAGAGCTCAGTTGCGCCTTACAGAACGTGTTCCGGTGGCTGGCGGTTCTTTGGACATCGCTGCCGCTGTAGTCCGCACCATTGGCGAATCTCAGCCGTACAACACTTCATCTGCATCGGAAACCGGTGTGGATGCAGACATTCCTACATTCCAAGGTCGCATCGGCATTGCCGTTCCGCTGTGGGTGAGCGATAAAAAGTTCGGCCTCGGCATTTCGGGACATTACGGTCAGGAAGAAATTGACCTTGACGCTACCGGAGATACAAAGAACATTCCGACTTGGTCTGCAAACGTAGATTTGACCCTTCCGATTACCAGCACGGTTTCGATTTTGGGCGAAGGCTTTATCGGTGCAAACCTCGACACTTATGCCGCAGGCATTGGACGCGGTTTTGTGACCGACGCAGAAGATCCTGAAAACATAAAGAGCATTGGAGCATACGGTGGATGGTTCGCTGTACAAGCAAAGCTTCTTAAAAAGGTCGCAGCCAACGTAGGCGCAGGCATTGATAAGCTGGACCGTGACGATATTGAAAAAGTGGGCGGTCGTGAACAGAACATTTCGTTCTTTGCTAACGCAACTTACAACCTGACCGAAACATTCTCGCTCGGCGTGGAATATCTCCACATTCAAACGGATTATTTGACAGGAGGCACTGTGAAAGAAGCCGATTTGAACCGCTACCAGCTTTCTGCAACTTATGGATTCTAATCTAGGGAGTTCTACAATGAATCAAGTTTTCAACAAATTATGCATTCGAATTGCTATCCTCGCCCTGTTTGTCTTTGCAAGTGCATCTGTCACAATGGCCAAAGACAAGATTTCTATCGGTTATCTTTCTTCGACAGGCCAGGGAAAATTCTTCATCGCAAAAGATGCTGGTATTTTTGAAAAGAACGGTCTTGACGTTGAATTGGTGGAATTTTCCAATTCCGGTGACGGCATTGCAGCCGTTCGTGCCGGCAAATTGGATGCGGGAGCATTTGGTTCTCTCGCTCCGCTGATCCACATTGCTCAAGGCGCTGATATTCGTGTGATTGGCGGCATTATGGGCGGCGACCAGGCAGTGATTACCCGCAAGGAAAACGCCGGTTCCGTTAAAAAGCTGAGCGATCTCAAGGGTAAAAAAATCGCCACGATCCGCTTGGGTACAGCCGACGCAATCGTCCGCGGTGGTCTTAAAAAGGAAGGCATCGACTGGCGCAAAGACGTGACCATTGTAGAACTCAAGAATCCTCCTGCTGTCATTGAAGCGGTCAAAAACGGAAGCGTTTTCGCTGGCGTCACCTGGGGACCTCATGACCTCCGTGCTGAAGAAGCGGGACTTTCCGTGGTGCTTCGCAGTAAAGACATCAACCCGGGTCACATTTGTTGCCGCTTAATTGCATCGCTTCAAAAGTTAAACGGACGTGATGACCTTTACCGCCGCTTGTTAAAGTCCTTGATCGAAGCGGAAGAACTGGTGCAAAATGACCATCAGAAGAGCGTTGCGATTATCGCAAAATGGATCAAGCTGGACACCGCTCTCGTCAACAAGGCCTTCTACAGCGGTCACGTTACCCAAGATACCGACCCCAACGTGAAAGGCGTAGAATTCTTCTGGGACTTCTTGAAGGACGCAGAATTTATCAAGTCCGACAGAAAGGTTTCGGAATACGTTCTCACCGATTACTACCGTGCAGCTATCGCAGAACTTCGCAAGGAAAATCCAAAGTCCGAATTCTACGCTCAGGCTGAAAAAACATTCAAGTCCAGAAACTAAAGGTTGTTTTAATGAGCCAAACGCAAAGTGGTTTTGAAGCAAAAAATCTAGGTTTTTCCTATGATGGCAAAGCCATCCTGAAAGATATCAACTTAAAAATCAATCAAGGTGAATTTGTATGCCTACTGGGTGAAAGCGGTAGCGGCAAAACCACTTTGCTGAACCTTTTTGCCGGGCTCACAAGGCCTGGCGAAGGCCATATTTACTGGAACGGAAAAGAAATCGAAAAGCCTTCGATCGAAAGGAGTGTGGTCTTCCAAGATTACACTCTTTTCCCATGGCTTACCCTTCTCCAAAATGTTTCCCTTGCCATTAAAAAGACAAAAAAAGTTGTAGGAAAATACGCAAAGAATTTAGCCGAAGACTATTTGGACCTGGTGGGACTTTCGAACAGTCTTCACAAGTATCCTTTTGAACTTTCGGGCGGCATGCGTCAACGGGGAGCGATTGCGAGAGCTTTAAGTGTCGGCGCGGACGCCCTTCTTTTAGACGAACCTTTTGGAGCGCTCGACCCCGTCAATCGTGCAAGTTTACAAGATTTGATTCTAGAACTTTGCCGTGGCGCAAAAGATCGTCCTATGACGACTTTGTTCGTCACTCACGATATTCGAGAAGCCGTTTACTTGGGAAGCAGAATCGTTGTGCTCGGATCGACACCGGGTAGAATCATCGCCGACATCCCTTTGAATTTTCCGGTAAAAAAGAATCGCAGCGATTGGTTCCGCGATGAAAAGGTTCAAGAAACCATCGTCGCTATTGAAGAAGCCTATCACAAGGACATTCTTGAAAAGCTCGGACACATTGTACAGGAAGGCGCTAGCATATGAAAAAATTTTCTCATTATTTGTCTAAAGTTTCGGGCATTCTTTTTTTGCTGTTTTTGATTGGAATCTGGAGCGTGATCAGTAGCGGTCCGGAATGGAGCAGCCAATACCTGTTTCCTTCTCCCAAAGCGATTTTAAATGCTCTTTTCGATTCCCGAGAAGAACTTTTGCGCAGCGCAGGGGCATCCCTTCTAAAGCTCATTCCCGCATATTTGGCAGCAGCCTTTGTCGGGATTTCTATCGGAATCGTTTCAGGTTCGGTTCCATGGGTCAGCAACATGTTAAAGCCTATTTCTCGTTTTGCAGCCCCCATCCCTCCTAACGTTTACATTCCTTACGCCATTGCCATTCTCCCGACATTTTACCTTTCTTCGACATTCATTATTTTCGTCGCAGCCTTTTGGCCTATTTATTTGAACACGGCCGCTGGAGCTTCGGAAATTCCAGAAAAATATAAGCGGAACGCAGCCATCATCGGTATTGGAAAATTCGAATATCTGTGGCGAATTGCTTTGGTTGCAAGCCTCCCAGCCATTTTTTCGGGACTTTCCGTAGGCATGGGACTTTCGTTCATTATGCTGACCGTGGCGGAACTTTTTGGTGAAAATACGGGGCTCGGCCATTTTGTGCAATTTTATGCAGACTATTCCGACTACCCGAACATGGTTGCCGGAATTCTTTGGACAGGAATTGTCGTGCTCGCGATTATGGAACTGTTTGAACTGGTGAAGCGCAAACTTCTGTTCTGGACCAAGGCGAACTAAAATTTGTCTGCTATAGATTTGCGCTGAACTCGGTTATAGCTTCATTATATAGAGGCTATAAATTTTTTGGGTTTTTGTTTTAAGGACCCGTCCCAGATATTGGAAATCAAAAAACACAATTCTAAAATTGCCGTTAAAACCTAGTGTTTTTGTAGGTAGGTAGAATTTTAAGCTAAGGAGACAAAACATCATGGCAAAGCGTTTACGTCAAATCGCTATTTACGGTAAGGGTGGCATCGGAAAATCCACCACCACCCAGAACCTGACCGCGGGACTCGTGGAACAGGGAAAGCACGTCCTCGTCGTGGGCTGC
>JAGDBD010000109.1 GCA_017959225.1 Fibrobacter sp.
CCATGGTAGTTGGCGGAAAATACAAATGTCCTTACATTGGTTCTGTATATGGTCCTATGGATAAAGATTTCACCTGTGCAGGTGCGTTTGTCTTTCACCTAGTAAGAGTTGCCGCAAACAATAAAAAGACGTTAGACTGTTACTATGATTATAACCAACTTGGCGGCGGCCATCCAGTTTCTGTACCAAATCAAAAGGAATGTCCCGACATTCTAGTCAGTTATGGCGGAATGAATTTCTTTGCAGCCGTCTACTTCGATGAACTTGATGACTATCGACTGTATTACTTCGATATGGAAGTCCCGAAGCAAGTGTTTCAGGGCGACCTTGAAAAAAAAGGAGCCTAAAATTAAAAGAATGGAGCGCAAAAGCTCCATTTTTTTTGAGCCCCTGAAAAAAGTATGTTTTTTCTAAGATTTTTAGTGTATATTTAAGTCTTAGAAACGTTTAAAAATCAGGAGGGCTCATGAGCAACCTGTTATCAAAAACCAAGTTTGTACCAGTCACCATTTTGACTGCGCTCCTTTCGCTTGTGGGATGTGGCGATTCTGGGAGTTCTTCGAGTTCCGAGCGTCATTCGATCAACAACAAGACCATTTCCGGTATCTCGCAAAAGGGACCGTTTATTGCAGGCGCATCCGTTACCGTACAAGAACTGGACGGAGTATCGCTTTTGCAGACGGGCAACAGTTTCAAGGGAACCACCCGGAATGACAAGGGCGAATATTCCATTGCAAGCGTAGACCTTGCGTCGCAATACGCACTTGTCGAAGTAAACGGCTACTACCGCAACGAAGTGACCGGGGAAAATTCAAAAAGTCCTATCGTCATGACGGCACTCGTGGATCTTTCTGACCGAGACAATGCGAACGTCAATATTTTCACCCATCTGGAAGTCGCACGCGTTACAAAATTGGCACTCGAAGCCGTTGCCAAGGAAAAGGCTCTCCGCGATTCCGTATTGGCGGTTCTTGATTCAGCATCCCTGGCAGATTCGCTCAAAATCTATAAAGACGTGCCTTCGGAAAATCCGCACTTTATTGCGGCAAAACGTCAAGCACACCGCGAATTGCTTGCTTCGTTCGGATTCATAGGAGACATCGAGGCTTCCGAAGATCTTGATATTTTCGGTAAAGGTGACGGTGCAGCGGCGTTGCTTGCACTTAGCGTCATTGTGCTGGGAGACCTGAGCGAAAGTCAATTTACGGAACGCATGGCCCGCTTGACTAGTTATCTTGAGAACGGGGTTTTCTATGACAAGGGACTGATGGGCGAAATGGCGGAATGGGCCGCGAGGGCCGACCTGGATTCGATTCGCAAGAACATGGAAGCCTGGGGCGAGACCGTTCCGGATTTCGAACGTTTTGTGAGAATGTTCTGGAACAAGGCTCTCGAACTTGGCGATTGCACCAAGGATGGCGAACTTGTTGATAATGGTAACTGGGTTTGCGACGACGGTGCTTTCCGTGCAGCGACCAATTTCGAAAGGATTTTCCTGAATAAGGGCTGCACCAGCTACAACCGTGATGAGTCCGTGAAGCCTAAAGGAATCCAGTCTTACTACAAGTGTGAAGATTCCGGCTGGGTCGTTGACGTGGAAAAAAATACCGGAACGCTGAAAGATTCCCGCGACAAGGAAAAATACAAGACCATCACTATCGGAAACCAGGTGTGGATGAAAGAAAACCTGCGCTATGAGGCGGAAAAAGGCGAGCGAATTTGTTTAGACGGCGATGAGGATTGTTCGAAATACGGAAGTTTTTACGACTGGAAGACCGCCCAAGAGGCATGCCCCGAGGGCTGGCACCTGCCTTCTATAGATGATTGGGATACGCTGTCCATATTCGTCACGACGCATGATCCTTCCGGAGTCATAGACAGCCTTTCGGAATTGTACAAAATGGATGGTAGGGATCTGGCACAAATTTTACTCAGGTCCAAAACCGAAAGGGACGAGGATGAGCGTTTCGAATATTACGATACTTATGGATTCTCCGAGATTTCCACTCCCATAGGAATCGACCACGGTCCTACATTCTGGGTATCGAATTGGGGCTTCAGCTGGGACGATGGTGAAGAATCTGGCACAGGATTGGCCGAGTTCTACAAAAAGTGCAAAAACAAAAAAATCGTCCAAGTCGTCATAGATTATAACGGTTTCAATGAGGAATGTGACTGGTATGCCTATGAAGATGCTCCACATGATGTAGACTTCCGCTATGTTCGTGTGGGAATGCCTACGATGCCGAACGGATACGGCGAAGACCCCGGTGCCGACCACAGCGTCCGTTGCTTGAAGGACTAACCCGCATATTCAATCCCGCAATTTAAAGCGACTATAAAGCGACCGTTCAATCGGCCGCTTTTTTATAGCTTATCCTAAGCCCATTCGGATTTTCACAAATCTATTTGGAGTAGAATTTTAGCGGTGAATTTTCTCAATTTGCCGCGCGATGAAAGCTGTTCCTAAAAAAGATGCAGATTTAGAGTCAAACCAAGAAGCGGTCTGCAAAAATCCCTATTCCGCGTTCACGATGCGGCGTGTATTTTGTATCGGCATTGTTATCGCCGTTTTGTTGCACGTGGGCTTTTACGCCTGGGGATTCTTGAAGCGAACGCAGGTGGTTACCACCCGCGAAGACGCCGAGGTGATTCACGTGGAGCGCCTATTGCTCCAGCCGCCTCCGCCCC
>JAGDBD010000110.1 GCA_017959225.1 Fibrobacter sp.
CCACTTGGTCATGAAGTGCCGTATGGTCAAGTTCGCCCGTATCCCATCTTACAATGCGCTCTTCTCGGGTGACCCGGTGTGGGCGACTCTCGAAGTGGGCGGTTCGGGCGTGGATGGCCGTCACATGGTCACCAAGAACGACTTCCGCTTCCTCCATACCCTCGAAGATATGGGTCCGTCTCCGGAACCGAACCTTACGGTTCTTTATTCGAGCAAGCTCCCGGAAAACTTCAAGAAGTATGCTGCTAAGATTTCTGTGATCACAAGCTCCATCCAGTACGAAAACGATGACGTGATGAAGCCGGTTTGGGGTGATGACTACTCCATCTGCTGCTGCGTCTCTGCAACTCAGACTGGTAAGGAAATGCAGTTCTTCGGTGCTCGTGCAAACCTCGCAAAGGCTTTGCTCTATGCGATCAACGGCGGTATCGATGAAAAGAGCGGTGAACAGGTCGGTCCGGCTTTGAGCCCGGTTACTTCTGAATACCTCGATTACGATGAAGTGGTGAAGAAGTACGACGCAATGTTCGAATGGCTCGCAGGTCTCTATGTGAACACCTTGAACGCAATTCAGTACATGCACGATAAGTATTACTATGAAGCCGAAGAAATGGCTCTCATCGATACGGATGTGCGTCGTACGTTTGCAACGGGTATCGCAGGCTTCTCTCACGTGATCGACTCCCTTTCTGCTATCAAGTATGCAAAGGTGAAGGTTATCCGTAACGAACAGGGTCTTGCTATCGATTACAAGACGGAAGGCGACTTCCCGAAGTACGGTAACGACGACGACCGTGCTGACGAAATCGGCATTAAGCTCCTCCAGCGCTTCGTTTCGAAGATCAAGAAGCATCACACCTATCGTAACTCTGAACCGACCACTTCGATTTTGACGATTACGTCTAACGTGGTGTACGGTAAGGCTACTGGTGCAATGCCGGACGGTCGTAAGGCTGGTGAACCGCTTTCTCCGGGCGCAAACCCGAGCTACGGTGCAGAACAGAACGGTCTTCTCGCTTCCCTCAACTCGGTTGCGAAGATTCCGTACCACTGGTCTCTCGACGGTATCAGCAATACCCAGACCATCAACCCGAGTGCACTCGGCCATAGCGAAGAAGAACGTACGAACAACCTCGTTCAGGTTCTCGACGGTTACTTCGATCAGGGCTCTCACCACGTGAACGTGAACGTGTTCGGTCGTGAAAAGCTCATCGACGCAATGGAACACCCGGAAAAGGAAGAATACCAGAACTTCACCATTCGCGTGTCTGGCTACGCAGTTAAGTTCATCGACCTCACAAAGGAACAGCAGATGGACGTTATCTCTCGTACCTGCCACGAAAGAATGTAATGTCCAATGACGACGGGGCGCATTCAGAAACTGGAATCTTTTGGTCTCGTGGATGGCCCTGGCGTACGGTGTGTCGTGTTTACGCAGGGCTGCCGTATGCGTTGTCGTTATTGTCATAATCCGGAAACTTGGAATTGCTCCGAAGGCGGTAAATTGTACACGCCTCAGGAGCTTTTTTCTTCTGTATACCGTTACAAATCTTACTGGAAGAATAATGGTGGAGTTACCGTAAGCGGTGGCGAGCCACTTCTCCAGTTGGATTTTTTAATTGAATTTTTTGAAATCTGCCATGCGCATCAAGTAAGTACCGCGCTGGATACGAGCGGAAATCCGTTCAAAAATACTCCTGAATATTTGGAAAAATTCGATCGACTTTTGAAATCGACGTCGATTGTCCTTTTGGATTTAAAAATGATGGATCCGGAAGGCCACAAGGACTTAACCCGCCAGCCCAATGAAAATATTTTGGAAATGGCGCGTTATATTTCGGATAAGAACATTCCGATTTGGGTTCGTCGCGTTCTTGTTCCGGGCGTTACCGATAGTGATGAAGATTTGAAGAACACCTATGAGTTCATTAAAACTCTTCCGGTGGTCCGTCGCGTTGAAGTTCTGCCTTACCATGCTTTTGCAATTCCTAAATGGCAGGAACTGGGCATTCCTTATTCGCTAATGGATGCCATCGCTCCCACAAAGGAACAAATTGCACATGCCGAAGAAATTTTGCATGTGAAAGAATTCCCAGATTACTCTTGATTTGAAAAAGCCTCGCAGTAGCGGGGCTTTTGAGTTATTTGGCTGTAACCGAAACGTTTCCGTCGGCAAAGTGCATTAAAAGCTCATCGCCAGATTGAACGCTTGCTGCACTTTTGATGAGACCGTTTTTACCGGTGGTGTAAGTGTATCCCCGTGAAAGAATGCGTTTGGGATCGTTGGCATTGACTTTCGCTTCCACGAGTTCGAACTTGGCTTTTTGCAAAGCGATGATCTTTTGAACGCCAAAGCGTAAGCCTTCTACGTTGCGGTTTAATTTTTCGCGTTCCCGTTCTAAGGTGCGAACCGGCGCCCGCGCAATGTCGTGGGCGATCGCTGAGAGTCTTTCACGTTCGGTGGCAAGGCGCTTGCCGAAGAGAATGGAAATGCTCGTTTCGGTGCGGTGCAGACGATCCTTGGATTCAGAAAGCTTGCGCTGTGATGCGGTTGCGATTTGCAAAAGAACTTCGCGAAGAGCCCGTTTCGCCTCTTCGGCCCGGGCGACCAAAAATTTTGCCGAATCGGTAGGCGTAATGCAACTGCGGAACGAAACTTTATCGACAAGGCTTTCATCGATCTGATGCCCGATACCGGTAAGGACTGGCACGGGAAATTGTGCAATTGCGCGGCACAAGGCTTCGCTGTCAAAATAGTTCAGATCGGTTTTGGACCCGCCTCCGCGGACGATGCAGACCACGTCCAAATCCGGAATCTTTTGAAGCTCCGCAAGAGCCGCTAGTACGGTTGCTTCGGTTTCGTTACCCTGCATTTTTGCATAACTTGGAATCACTTCAAAGGCAAAGCCCGAACTTGCAAGGGTCGTCGTAAAATCTTTGAATGCGGCGGTAGTTTCGCCGGTAATCAGCCCGATTTTGAACGGCAAGCGTGCAAGGGGGAGCATCTTGTTGCGGTTTAACAAACCTTCTTTTTCAAGACGTTGCAAAATAGCTTGCTTTGTACGTGCAAGTTCCCCGATCGTAAAATTCGGATCGATATTTTTGACGTGGCACTGGAACTTTCCGCTGCCGATGTAAAAGTCCGCTTCCACAAATAAATTAACCTTCAGTTCTTCCTTGAGAACGAACGGGGTAGGAAGTTCCGCCAAGCGGGCAAGCATTTGGGCATATTCCCCTGCGAACATGTAAAGATCCAGCTTGGCGACGGGTTTTACGTCTTTTTCGGCGAATTCCGCAATGCTTAAGTAAACCATGCGCCCGCGTTCCGTAATCTGCGTAATGACGCCGTTTACCCAAATAGGGGGGATTTGCGTCGTAATCAATTTTTTGACGGCAGAAAGGTACTTGCTAACGGCAAAGGTTTTTTCCATAACTTTCATAATATGTATTATTTGATTGGGTTTGTCTAGGAAGCTATAGGAGTATGACGATGAAAAGAAAACTTTTGATTGGCGGGCTCTTAGCGATGCTCGCAACCGGTTGCGCCGGAAATAGGGACCTGTTGGATTCTTCTATCGGCGAAGCGGAAGGAATGTCCCGTGCCGCACAGGCGGAAGGCATCAAGTCCCAGGCAACGGTTCAAGCCGACAAAGACTTGGCGCTTGCAAAGCAGCTTTCGGAAGAAGGCAAAACGGACGAAGCTTTTGATGCGGCGGAACGCAGCCGTCTCGAATATCGCTTGGCTTTTGCCCAAAAAGACGCAAAAGATGCCGCTATTGCGGACTCTTCGGCTTCAAAAGAATTGAAGGGAGATTTGGAATCCCAGAAGCTTTACCAGAGCATTCTCGACAGTGAAAATCAAGGCAAGGAGTCTGCAAAATGAAACTGACAAAATTCTTCGTTTCGGCTTTGATGGTTTCTTCGCTTTCCACGGGTGCCTTTGCCGCAGAGGCTTTGACTTGTTCCCAAAAGCTGGATGCCCTTGAAAAATCCCTGCCGCAGGGCTCTGCCCAAATCCGTTTGACGATTGCCGAAGCGAGAGCTTCTGCCGCAGCCGTGGAATCTTTAAAACAAAAAGATCCCAAAAATGCCCGGATCGCTTCGAAAGAAGAATCCTGCAAACTTTACACACAAATTATCGAGTCTCAAATCGCTGCGCAGAATTCCCGCAATTCCTTTGCGGCTAATCGCAAAAAGCAGTTGAACGTTCGCGATTCCATCCGTAAAATTCAGGAAAAAATCGGTGAAGTGCGCAGCGGTCGCGCATCGAACTTAGAAGAAGATCTGATTGCGGAACGAGCAAAACTTGCCCAGACAAATTCCGCAATGGATTCTGCCATGTGGGCTGCTGCTGCCCGTGAAGCTCTCCAGGCGGAACAGGCCAAGGCTCGCGAAGATTCCTTGAATAAGCTTTTGCTCGAAGAACGCGCCAAGGCGGAAGCCCGTCAAAACGAAGCCAAAAATAAGTTGAACGAATTACAGTCAAAGCTCATTCAGGTGACCGAAGATGCTCGTGGCATTATCCTTTCGATGTCGGACATTTTGTTTGATGTGGACAAAGCTTCCCTGAAGTCCGATTTAAAAACGAGCCTCGCCCGTGTTGCAGGAATCCTTTCCGTGTACCAGGAACTGAACGTTTCCGTGGAAGGTCATACGGATAACACAGGTTCAGAAGAACACAATCTGAAACTTTCGGAACAGCGTGCAGAAAATGTTTTGCAGTTCTTGGTGGAACAGGGCATTGACGCCAAGCGCTTGAGCTCGAAAGGCTATGGAATGAGCAAACCCGTCGCGGACAATTCGACGAAAGAAGGCCGTCAAAAGAATCGTCGTGTGGACTTGGTGATCAAGGACAAGGTTCTTTAATGGCAAAGATCGTTTCTGCGATGGAAGCGCGCAAAGGATTCGGCGATTTGCTGAATCAGGTTGCGCTGAAAGGCGAAGATATCGTGATTGAAAGAGCGGGTAAACCTTTGGCAAAACTCACATCGGTTGTGGACTCAGGGCCTCAAAAACTCGATTTTCGCGATATTTCCAAACTCCCCGGTGAAATTTGGGAATAAACTTGCAAAAAACATACAAATTCCTAAATTTGTATGTAAGATTGTAATCGAAGGAGATCGTTATGAAATTATCGACAGTTGGATTTGCTGTTTTGGCCAGTGTCGGTTTGACTTTTGCTGCCACGGATACTGTGTGGACGGCAGCGAAAGGGGACGGCGCTATGGCTCCGGCCTATTGGTATGGATACACGTATGGCACGGGAGCTTCGCTCGATACGAACATCGTGAACTCTTACCGGGTAATTGATTACACGGTGTCGACATCAAGCGATAATGGCGCTGGTTACAGCTTCACGTGGAAGCAGAATGCGGCTTATAAAGATACGGAGATTTCCCTTGCAAGCTACAAGGGTGTCTGCTTGACTTACAAGGCCGATTATCCTGTACGTCTGGACTTTAGACAGTCGACGATTACCGATGACAATTACTACGGAACGCTCCTTGCCGCTTCGGCAAATTTCAAAAAGTATTTTGTCGCATTTGCGGATCTTGTCCAGGATTGGAAGTCAACGACAACGATTAAATGGAATGTAGATAAGCAACTCGGCATGCAGTTTTCTTACAAGAACACCCATGCTAAAACCTATGGATCAAAGACCAATACTCTGACTCTTTCTTCGATTATCTTGAGCGATTCTTGCATTACCTACGCGCCAGTCCTTCTTTCTCCGTACGCAGACGGTTCGGAAGAATCCGTGGATCTTCCGGAATCGGATACTCTGACGCTCGATCTTTCTAAAGTCTTTTACGATGAAGATGGCGACGTTTTGGACGTATCCGTGAAGATTACAAATTCTTCTTACCTCTCTTTGGTCGAAACGTCGACGGCTTTTACCCAGAAAGACGTTCTTCATTTTGTGCCGACAGCCAACGTCGATGGCGAAGCTCTTGTGACGATTAAGGCGAACGATGGAAAGGATACCGTTTCCTATGTATTTCAGGTCAATGTTCAAAATACGGAAAACGCTCCGATAGCGGCAAATGATTCTTATGAAGTCGATGAAGATAAAGTTCTGACTGTGGACTATAAGCACGGTGTCCTTGTAAACGATAGGGATGTTGACAAGAATGACTTCTCGATTGATGGGGAATCCGTAACTGTTCCTCAGCATGGAGCTTTGAGCCTGGATGTTTCTGACGGATCCTTCACCTATATTCCGAACGATGAATTCTGTGGCCTGGATTATTGGTCTTATACGTTGAAGGATGAAACAGATCGAACAAGTGATGCTGCGAAAGTCACGATTCTTGTTAAATGTGTGAACGATGCTCCGACGGTGAAGGTGAAAGACGATGAAGTCCTCAATGGTCTTGTCTTTGATGAAGATTTTGCGGATACGACGATCGTTTTCTCGAATACACAAATTGCCTTTAGCGATATAGACGGAGATCCAATCACCATTGGTGCTTATAGTGATGGCTTGATTCAGGTGAATGTAACGACTTTCCAGTCGAAACATTATGTTGAATTTTCTGCGGTAGAAGATGCGAATGGTGTTTCAACGGTGACACTTTATGGAACCGATGGCGTGGATACGGCGAAGGTAACCTTCGATGTGACGATTAACGCGGTCAGTGATAAACCGAAAGCGCATGATGATGAATATAAAATGTTCGAAGATAGCGTCGTGACAATTGCGGCCAAGAAAGGCGTCTTGCAGAACGATGTGAACCCGGATGACTTGACGGATGAATTAATCGCTTTCTTGGTGGACGATGCAGTTAACGGCACGGTTAAATTGAATGAGAATGGCTCCTTCACGTATACTCCGGATGCGGATTTTGTCGGTGCTGATTCCTTTAGCTACGCTGTGGTTAACTCGAAAGGCGATACGTCAGCGGTTGCGGAAGTCCGTTTGGATGTCCAGGATCGAAATGATGCTCCGGTGATTGCCGTGGAAACAGATGCGTTCGATACTCTCGTTCGCTCTGAAGACTTTACATCGCCGATTACCTTCAAGTCGTCGGAAACGAAAACTTGGTTTACGGATCCGGACGGCGATAAGATTTACCTGAGTGTCGAAAGTGATGACGGCAAGCTGATTCCGTCGATTTCGGCAGCCGGTGTCTTGTCGATTAAATCCGAAAGAAATGCGTTTGGAGACGCATATGTGACGGTAACTGCAACGGATAGTATCGCCGGTTCGACAAGCTTTAAG
>JAGDBD010000111.1 GCA_017959225.1 Fibrobacter sp.
AGATAGCGCCATTTCTTCGGTGAAACCGTATTTTCGATAAACTTCAACAAATGATCATGGAAGAAATTGTTGATGGCAAGTTTTGGCAAGCCGGCAAACTTTTCACGACCGGCCTCGTTCAAGACGATCGCCGCTGCTAGATATTGGCGCTTGCCCACCATCGGGACCACGCGCACATCCTGCACCAAGCCCGTCTGCTTCAAACGATTTTCCACTTCGGGGAGCGAGATACGCTTTTCCTCGATTTTCACAATCGAATCGGAACGTCCCTTGAGCAAAAAACGACCGTCATCGTAAAGGTCGACCAAATCGCCCGTCGTAAAGCCTTCCGCCTCCAAGATATAGCTCGACTTGATATTCAAGCAACCGTTTTCAGCGACGCTCATTTTGCAAACTTCAAACGGAGTACAAACAGGCCCATTCTTGGATTGCCGATAAGCGATACCGCCCGTTTCTGTGCTGCCGTATATTTCCATCGGCCAGTAGCCCGTCAGCACACTCGCTTTGCGCGCCACTTCTTCGGGAAGCGGGCCCCCGGACGAATAAATGATTGGCGGACACTTAAAGCCAATTTCCTTGTCAGTTTCTGCAGACAAGCGCTTCAAAAACGCCGGACTCGAAGCCATCACAACATCTTCGTCTGCAATATTTGCAAGTTCCGTCGGGAAATCAATACGGTGCCTACGGAACGGGAGCCCTGTTGCAATCGGGAGCAGCGCCGTAAACAAGAGCCCGTAAATATGGTGGTGGTTTACCGTGCTATAGACATGGCGGTTCACCCAATCGTTTCCGAAGACCTTCACCAATTCAAAAAGTTCATTTTCAAACTGCAAAAAGAGCTTATACACAGCCTTCGGCTCGCCCGTCGTACCGGAAGTGTACATCACCATCTCGGCCTTGGACTTATCGAACTTGCCGAACTTGAGAGGCGCGCATTTATCGTTTGCGCCCGCACATTCTCCAGCAAGCACATCCTGAATCATCGTTGCAGGCTCATCGCCGGCAAAAGGTTCATCCGTCAAAAATCCGTATTCGGGCTTCTTGATTTCCTTGATAAAAGCTTCCTGACGGTTCGCCGTCACAAGAGCCTTGCGATCGCTCTGGAGCATCGCCAAAAGCGCCACCGTAAAGTAATACGAATCCTCGCAATGCAAAATCCACGGCGTATTTTCACGTGCTTCCAGATAATAACGTACTTTGGAAACATCTTTAATAAAATCACCCCAAGTTCTGCCAGACCCCTCGGAAGCATCAAAACTCACAAGCGCGCCTTCTGGGCGAGAATTCTGTTCCAACTCGCATACCGGAACATACGACTGCATTTTAGCCTGCATCATTTTTCGAACCAAATATTCCACCGTAAAAAATATACCGATTAAAATGTAAGAAATAAGTCCATTGTACAATGACCAAATTTTGTCAGACCCTACAAAAACTGTAAAAGCCGCGATAGAACCGTTCACAATGAAAAAAATACACCAGGCAACGGTCACTTTACGGCAGTACCGTTCCACCGCCTTGAACGAAGGTGATTTTTCCAGAGACTTGTCGTGAAGACACGCCATGCGGAATGCAAAACTAGGAGGCCTCCACAGCGTAAAGCCGAAGAACGAGAGCAAGCTCAAGTTCACGAGCACCGGATAAAACTTGACAAATAAAATGTTATCCGCGCCAAAAGCTACAAGCGCACATACAAGAACGAGTACCACGAATATGGCTGTCCGGCCACGCTCCGCATGGGACTTGCTCTGTGTAAAGCTCAAAAAATGGTAAAAAGCGAGCGCCAACAGCACTATGCTCAGGCGACGCGGCGAAAGCCCCCAGTAATTAAGCCCGCAATAGACAATTACCGGAAACAGAACAGAAATCGCGGTAAAGAAAATCTTTCCCGCTATCGATTTCATTACCGAACTTCCGAATTTTGGACAAGATTATAGATACCATCGACCACGTTCTGTAGAGTGCGCATTTTTTTGAACGCTTCGGGGTCAATATTCCTAGGCAAAAACGATTTCAGCTTGACAATCAGATCAACCGCATCAATACTGTCGAGTTCCAAGTCTTCGTAAAGACGGGCTTCGGGGACAATTTGCGATTCGTCCAAATCGAAATCTTCAATAAGTGCATCCTTGATTTTTTCAAAAATGGCGTTCTTGTCCATGGATTAACCTTTGGTATTCGCAGAAATGTAGGCGGCAAGCGCATCGACCGATGCAAAATGTTTCTTGGTTTCTTCTTTTACGGTCGAAAAAGTCACACCAAAATTTTCCTTGATGGCAATTCCCAATTCCAAAGCATCGATAGAATCGAGACCAAGGCCTTCACCAGCAGCACTTTTCCCAAAAATCGGCGCAGAATCCACAATATCGGCAGGAGTGATATCTTCTAATTCAAGGGATTCGATGATGACTTCCTTAATACGGTTTTTCAAATCAGACATATCTTTCTAGCGACCTCAAGCAAGGTTTATTCTTTCTTGGATAGGCAATATAGAAAAATAAAATTTATATTATTGAAACCTTTTTCTTTTGTGATTTACTTATAGAGAGAACATGTTCGATTTTTATAAAAATGATTCCATTGACGCCGTAAGCGCCAAGTTCGAAGCTCAAAAGATTGCCTTTGCTCCCCTCAGTTTCCAGGCGGCACGCGCCCTGCGTGACATGGGAATTCTAGACGAGATCAGCAACGCCCGCAAGAAGGGCATCACCATCTCGGAGCTTTCGCAAAAGTTGAACATTTCGCTTTACGGAGTGGGTGTCCTAGTCGAAATGGGACTCGGCATGGGAGCCATCAAAATCCACAAAGATTCTGAAGAAGACGACTTGCGCCTTACGCTCGGGAAAATCGGATTTTTCCTCATGAAAGACGAAATGACGCAAGTGAACATGGACTTTTCACAGGACATCTGCTATCGCGGAGCCGAGAACCTCGAAGAATCAATCCGCACGGGGAAACCGGCAGGACTCCCCCACTTGGGGCCTTGGAAAACAGTCTATGAAGGGCTTTCGCAACTCACCGACCAACAGAAAAAAAGCTGGTTCGGCTTCGACCATTTTTATTCCGACTTGGCGTTCCCCGAAGCGCTTCCCATCGTTTACGAAAAACCCGTAAAAAGACTTTTCGACATCGGTGGAAATACGGCCAAATGGGCTATCGCCAGTTGCAAGTACAATGCCGATGTCCAGGTTTCCATCATCGACTTGCCAGGGCAAACCGCCGTCGCCGAAAAGAACGCTGCGGCCGCAGGTTTTGCAGACCGCATCGGAACCATTTCATGCAACGTTCTGGACGATACGACCGAATTCCCCAAAGGCGCAGACGCCGTCTGGATGAGCCAATTCCTGGACTGTTTCTCGCTCAAGCAAGTCACGAAA
>JAGDBD010000011.1 GCA_017959225.1 Fibrobacter sp.
CCTTGCGTTCTCCCCAGGCGAGGATTTCATTTGTCTTGGCATCCACTGCGACGTAAAGAGCGTTGTCCGGATGGAATCGCCTTAAATAGGTGTCCATGGCGTGGGCAAGGCCTGTATCCTTTTGTGCGTACACGTGGTCTAGGTTGACCGCCTGGGAAATCTTTTGTTCGATGTGGCTTGGTTCCACTGAGTCCGGAAGATCGCGCTGGGGCAAAGAATCCTTTGCGTCGGAAGCGTCTTCTGGGATGTCGGTTTGGAACGTGTCCGCTTCGTCCTTTTCGCCAAAGGCGCAACGGGAACACTGGATTATGCAGACAAGTCCAAGGAGAATGAGAACGGCCCGGTTAAATAGACGGAATTTTCTTGGCAGAGGCTTTTGGGGAAGCATCTTCGCTATTTGACAAGATGGAAAATGGTTTTCTTATAGTATTCCAGTTCAGCGATGCTTTCGCGGATGTCGTCGAGAGCCTGGTGGCGTTCCTGTTTTTCGAATTCCGGAAGGCTCGGAAACCAGCGGAATGCAAGTTCCTTCACAGAAGAAACGTCCACGTTGCGGTAATTGAGCCAGCTTGAAATTTTCGGCATGTACTTGTAAAGGAACCGGCGGTCCTGGGTAATGGAATTTCCGCAGAGAAGGTTTCCGCTGTGATCCTTGTCGTGGCCGACGGTGAACTGCTTGATAAAGTCTAGCGTCACTTTTTCGGCGGCGGCGGTGTCGTATTGCGAATGGCGGACTCGCTCCACCAGTCCGCTCTGGGTATGGTGCCTTGTATTCCAGTCGTCCATCGAATTCAGAATGTTTTCTGGCTGGTGAATGGCGATTACCGGACCTTCGGCCAAAATTTTCAGGTTCGGGTCGGTGACAATCGTCGCAATTTCAAGGATTACGTCACGTTCGGGATCAAGTCCCGACATTTCGAGGTCCATCCAGACTAAATTCGGTGCTGTTCTGTTTTGAATACTCATTTAATACGAAATTTATAAATTTATGCCGTTATTAATGAAATCCAGCCACCTTTCGGGGTGGATCACCTGAAACAAAAGGAATAAAATGGAAGAAGTTGTTATTACTGGTATGGGTTGCGTCTCGTCGCTCGGTAATGATCCGGATACGCTTTGGGCGAACCTCCTCGCCGGTAAAAGCGGAGTCTCGAATATCGAAAAGATGGACACTTCCGCTTATGAAGTGCATTTTGCTTCCGAAGTCAAGGAATTTGACGATACCGAAAATTTCAATGCCCGCGATCAAAAGCGTTATTCTCGCAACATCCGCTATGCGGTTTATGCTGCTTTGAACGCTGTGAAGGATTCCGGACTGGATCTTGAAAAAGTGGACAAGACCCGTGCTGGCGTGATCGTCGCTTCCGGTATGGGCGGCATGGACATTTATTACGATGGCTCTGCAGCTCTCGCTACGAAGGGTCCTCGTCGCGTGTCTCCGTTCTTCATTCCGATGTCCATTACGAACATGGCGACGGGCGAAATTTCTATCCGTCTCGGCTTTATGGGTCCGAACTTTGTGACGACTTCGGCTTGCGCCTCTTCTAACCACGCTTTGATCGCTGCTGCAGACCAGATTCGCTTGGGCCGTGCTGACGTGATGATCGCTGGCGGTACTGAAGAAGCCGTGACTCCGGTGGCTCTCGCAGGTTTTGCCAACATGCACGCCCTTTCCCGTCGTAACGACGATCCGGCTCATGCTTCCCGCCCGTTCGACAAGAACCGTGACGGCTTTGTGATCGGTGAAGGTTCTGCGATTATGGTTCTCGAAAGCCGTAGCCACGCTGAAAAGCGCGGTGCAAAGATCCTTGCGACGATTGCTGGTGTCGGCCTTTCGGCAGACGCTCACCACATTACAGCTCCCCGTGAAGACGGTGCTGGTGTGAAGCTCGCCATTGAAGCGGCTCTCCGCGATGCAAAGCTTGAACCGCAGCAGGTTGGCTACATCAATACCCACGGAACTTCGACTCCGCTCGGCGACGTGGCTGAATGCGGTGCGATTCACGACGTTTACAAGGGCGACGTGGCCAATTTGAAGGTCAACTCTTCCAAGGGTATGATCGGTCACATGCTCGGTGCTGCTTCCGCAATTGAAGGCATCATCACCATTAAGTCTCTCATCGACCAGAAGGTGCACGGTTCCATCAATATCGAAGAACAGGATCCGGCGATTAAGCTCGATGTTTGCAAGGACGGCTCTGTGGAACATAAGTTCGACTATGCCATGTCCAACAGCTTCGGCTTTGGCGGTCACAACAGCGTTGTGATCTTCGGCAAGGCGAAGTAAGTTCTAAATCCTTTTCATACAAAAAGCCCCGCAAGGGGCTTTTTGTATGCTTTTAAGTTTTTTTGAAAACGCTCTGATTTTTCTATCAGTTTACGATGATGAGTGTGGCTATCAGGCATCCTATAGCGGTGAAAATCCCTAGAATGGTCCCCCAGCTCGTGGAAGAAGACTCTTCTGTTCGCAGATTGGTCCGACTTTGAATGTCGGGGCGAAGTCTCACTTGGATGATCCTATCATTTAAAACAACGATACCGATATACGTTGGTATATTGTTGTACGCATTTATACGATCTTCATCAGTGGGCATGAAGATGTAACCGTCTTTTCCAGATCGATATAGGTGAGATCTGTAACTGTAGATATATTCGGTTGTATCTTGGTGCAATTCAGAGACGACAGCTGCGCCCAGGGTCTTTTGAATTTTTGACCATTTTTGGTTTGCACGGAGAGAAGAAACGACATCATCATCGATCCATTTTTCTGTAAAGAGGCGTGAAGAGGAAGAGCAGCCGGTGAGGGCAAATGAGAAAATAAGGAAAAAGAACAATAAAATTTTCATAGTGAATATTTGAAAATTTTTTTGTCTAAACGAATAACGATTGGTAATGGTTATAGTTTTAATTTTCAAAAAAAAGTGTTTTATCATGCGCAATCAGATCTCCTGTTGGATGAATACATAATTGTGATGGCGTCCAACTGGAAGAAAAACGTGCAGACAGATGAATGGGAAGAATTGTGCTGGAAAACGGAAGACATGCAAGCAACATATGAC
>JAGDBD010000112.1 GCA_017959225.1 Fibrobacter sp.
CGACGTTCCTTTAAAATGTTCATGATTTCTTCACTGGCAAGGCTTGCATAGCCTTCGCCAATGGAATTTGCATAAATCGTTCGAATATCTGTCGTCGCATTAAAGCGGCGCATGACTGTCTGATAAGGCGTAAAAATGACTTCGTCCTGATCCTGCCCGAAATCGCTTGAACCTTTGGCTTTTAACGTGCCGATGACCTTCAGCGGAATGTTTTTGTAACGGATCGTTTTGCCGATCGGATCTGTATCCGGGAAAAGCGTCGTCACCACGGTTTGACCGATGACGCAAACCTTTGCCATGCGATCCGCCGTATCGTCGAACATCACGCCCCGATCAATTTCGTAATTGCGAATTTTTAAATAGTCCGAACTAATGCCCGTCAGCGAAACCGCTTCGTTCTTGTTTCCCACAATCGCTTGGCCGTTTGCCGTCACCACCGGAGAAACTCCGTTAATATACTGCGCCTGTTTTCGAATAGCGATAACATCCGCTTCTTCTAAGGTCACCGTGGAAGAGCTCGCGTCCAGTTGCACACCGCCACGGCGAGAAGTATTCGGCGTAATCGTAATCGCATTCGTTCCCATGGCCGTAATCTTCGCTTTGATGGACTGTTTGGAACCTTCGCCCATGGCCACCATCGTAATGACCGCAGCAACGCCAATCACAATGCCGAGCACCGAAAGGAAAGTGCGCATGCGATTGCGTAGCAACGCTCGAAAAGCGATTTTTATAAGGGTAAGGGGACTCATGCATTAGCCTCCTCATCATCGAAAGTTTCGGGAGGCGGAAGAGCCATAAACGCTTCGTGGGCATTCTGGATGCTTGTATTCGGCGTATCGCGCTTGATTTGCCCGTCCCGCAAAACGATGGTGCGACTGCTGAACGTAGCGATATCCGGTTCGTGCGTTACAAACACAATGGTCTTTCCCCGGGAATTCAATTCCTGAAAAATTTCCATGATTTCATAGCTTGTGCGCGTGTCCAAATTTCCCGTCGCTTCGTCCGCAAGGATAATCACCGGATCGTTCACCAAAGCCCGAGCAATGGCAACGCGCTGCTGCTGACCGCCCGAAAGCTGATTAGGCAAATGGTTCATGCGCGTTTCAAGACCCACCCTTTTCAAGGCTTCAATCGCCCGATCGTGACGTTCCGCCGCAGAAATCTTGGAATTGTAAAGAAGCGGAAGTTCCACGTTTTCGATAGCCGTGGTGCGGGCGAGAAGATTGTAACTCTGAAAAACAAATCCCAGCTTGCGGCTTCGAATGTTTGCCAAAGCATCGGACTTGAGTTTTTCGATATGATGTCCGTCCAGAATATACTCACCGGAAGTCGGCTTGTCCATGCAGCCCAATATGTTCAGCATGGTACTTTTTCCCGAACCGCTCGTTCCCATGATCGTCAAAAATTCTCCCGATCGCACATCAAAGCTCACGCCCCGAAGAGCGTGAACCGTTTCGTCGCCCATTTTAAAATCGCGACGGAGATGTTGAATCGAAAGAATCGGATCGTTCATGGCCACATTTTACCTGTCTTATAGGTTAGATGTTTTAGAACGCAGCCGGTTGCATGGGAACTAAAGTTTCTTCACCACGAAGAGATGACCCGGAGCCTTGTTCGGATCCAGTCGCACAAAATTCTGCGATCCGTGCCAAACATAGGATTCATCCGTAATCAAATCTTTCACAAAGAAGAAAGCGTCTTCTGCAAGGCCGAGTTTCGACATGTTCAAAGCGATCATGCCTTCCTGCGTATTGTGCATGTCCATGTTCGCCACGCAAAGGATCGTGTCGTCATCCTTCTTCTTGGAGTAAACCATCAAATTCGGATTTTCCGCATAGTGGAATTCCAAATTGTCATATTCCTGAAGAGCCGGATGATTCAGCTTTGCATTGTTCACGCGACGGACGAAATCATGAATATTCACCGGAGAATCCCAGTGGTGAACTTTGTACTGATACTTTTCGCTATCCCAAAGTTCTTCCTTTACCGGAGATGCAACGTTTTCGCAAAGTTCATAACCGTTGTACATACCGGTCAGGCTCGAAAGCGTTCCCGCGAGGAAGTAGCGCTGTTTGAACTGGGCAGGGCCCTGGCCTGCCAAATACTTCGGGAAAATATCCGGAGTCGTCGGGAAGAGAATGCCGCGCATATATTCCTTGGCGCTGCTCTGGGTGAGTTCCTTGAAGTATTCTTCAAATTCCCACTTCTGTTCACGCCAAGCAAAATACGTGTAGCTCATATCGAAACCGGACTTGGCCAAGCGATGCATCATCTTCGGACGTGTAAAGGCTTCGGCGAGGAACACGAGTTCCGGACGCTGCTCCTTGACTTCACGCACGAGCCATTCCCAGAACGGGAACGGTTTCGTATGCGGGTTATCGATACGGAAAATTTCAATTCCCTTGTCTGCCCAGAAAAGAATGATGTCGCGGATTTCTTTCCAAAGAGCCTTGTAATTTTTGTTGTAATAGTCAAATGGATAAATGTCTTCGTACTTCTTCGGCGGATTTTCCGCAAACTTGATCGTTCCGTCCGGTTCGTGGTAGAACCATTCCTGATGCTTCTTGGCATAAGGATGGTCCGGGGAACAGTTGAGAGCGATGTCAAGAGCCAGGCGAAGTCCTTTGGAACGAGCCGTTTTGGCAAAATGTTCAAAGTCCTTCATGGTTCCGAGTTCCGGATCCACGTCAAAGTGGCCACCGAACTTGTTGCCGACAGCATAAGGGCAGCCCGGTTCAAGAGGCTTGCCGTTCTTATCGACCTTTGCATGCAGCGCATTGTTTGCGCCTTTGCGGTTCGTTATGCCAATGGGATGAATCGGTACGAGATAGACCGTATCAAATCCGAGGTCACGGATATAGTCCAAGCGGGCTTCGCAATCTTTGAACGTTGCGCTCTTTGTGGGATCTGTTCCCTGGCTCTTCGGCCACATTTCGTACCACGTACCGGTACGAGCATAAACCGGATCCACTCGGAGTTCATAAGCCGGGCTTTCCGTGGGAACGTCAGCCGGTTCGATTGTCCAAGCGATCACTTTGTAATCGTAATAACCGATACTGTTGACAACAAATTCACCTTCCCACATGTCGTTATCGACAAAGTGCATGGGAACTTTACGCCAACGGCGTTCGGAACGGTGCTTGTACACGATCGCAGCGTCGTACTTTTCATGACTATGACGGAAGATATCCGCCGTAATCTTTACCGTGTCGCCCGGTTCGCGTTTTAACGCAAAGCGGCCTGCATCCACGGAAGGTTGAATATTTTCAATAACGAGGTTGTCTTTTCTCGAAGGAATTTCAGCCATAATCTAAACCTTCTTTGCAAGGATTACTTACCCGGTTTCACCACAAAGTTCACGAGCTTACCCGGAACAGCGATCGTCTTCACAATCGTCACATCGGCAAGGTACGCCTGAATGCGATCGTTCTGCTTTGCAAGTTCGATCATTTGATCCTTGTTCGCATCCTTCGGCATGGAAACTTTGGCACGGAGCTTACCGTTCACCTGGAACACAACTTCCACGGTAGAATCCACAGCCTTGGATTCATCGGCAGATGGCCAAGGAACGTAGGCGAGACTTTCCTTGTGGCCAAGTTTTTCCCACATTTCTTCGGCGAGGTGCGGGGCAAACGGCTGCAAGAGCTGGGCAAAGACTTCGCAAGCTTCGCGGTAACGTTCCTGAGACTTCGTCAGTTCATTGTTGAAAATCATGAGCTGGCTAATCGCCGTGTTGAAGCTCAGTTTTTCAATGGAATCCGTGATTTTGATAATGCTCTGGTGCATCACCTTCGAAAGATCTTCCGGCATCGGAGCGTCCGAATAGGCAACGGAATCTTCTTCGCCAATAACGGCACGGTATGCGCGGGCAAGGAAACGGTACATGCCTTCAATGCCCTGAGTCTGCCACGGCTTGACTGCGTCGAGAGGACCCATGAACATTTCATAGAGACGGAGAGAATCCGCACCGTACTTTTGAACGACGTCATCCGGGGTCACCACGTTCTTCAAAGACTTACTCATCTTGGCGACGATCTGGTGCAATTCCTTGCCGGTTTCCTTTTCGTAGAACTTGCCGTCCTTGGTTTCGACCTGATCCACAGGAATCTTCGAACCGGCAGCGTCTTCGTAAGCATAGGCAAGAATCATACCCTGGTTGTAAAGCTTGTGGAACGGTTCGTCTGTCGAAACGAGTCCAAGATCAAAAAGAACCTTGTGCCAGAAGCGGCTATACAGCAAATGGAGCACTGCGTGTTCTGCGCCGCCAATATAAAGGTCCACCGGCATCCAGTACTTTTCCAGTTCCTTTGCCACAAAAGCGTCGCCGTTGCAAGCATCGATATAGCGGAGATAGTACCAGCAAGAACCTGCCCACTGCGGCATCGTGTTCGTTTCACGGATACCCTTGCGACCGTTCTTGTCCACCACGTTCAGCCATTCCGTTGCATTGGCCAAAGGAGACTGTCCACCGTCACCCGGTTTAAAGTTTTCCACTTCCGGAAGAAGAACCGGGAGATCCTTGTCTTCCACAGTGGAAATTTCACCGTCTTCCCAATGGATGATCGGGAACGGTTCACCCCAGTAACGCTGACGGCTAAACAGCCAGTCACGAATCTTGTAATTCACAGTGGCCTTGCCGATCTTATTCGCTTCAAGCCATGCGACCATCTTTTGAATGCCTTCCTTCTTGGAAAGTCCGTTCAAAGAAAGGGTTTCGTTTGCACTGTGAATGTACTTGCCGTCTGCCGGCCAGCAGGCTTCGCCCCGAAGAACGAGTTCCTTCGTTTCCGCCGGGCAAGAAGCATCCGGTTCCATGATGCAAATGATCGGAAGATTGAACTTCTTTGCAAAGTCGAAGTCACGTGTATCGTGGGCAGGAACCGCCATGATGGCACCCGTGCCATATCCCGTGAGAACGTAGTCCGCAATCCAGATAGGAATCTTTGTACCGGTAAGCGGGTTAACGGCATAGGATCCGGAGAATACGCCAGTCTTTTCCTTGGCGAGTTCGGTACGGTCCATGTCGCTCTTGAGTGCTGCGGCGTGAACGTAGGCTGCAACCGCTTCCTTGTTTTCCGCAGTCGTAAGTTCGTTCACCATTTCGTGTTCCGGAGCAATCACCATGTAGGTTGCGCCAAAGAGCGTATCGCAACGGGTCGTGTAAACGCGCAGATGCTTTTCAGTGGGCTTACCGTCCTTGTCTGCAATTGCAAAATCGACTTCTGCACCCTGGCTCTTACCGATCCAGTTTTTCTGCATGTCCTTCACGCCCTGCGGCCAATCCAATTCATCAAGGCCCTTGAGCAAGCGTTCCGCATAAAGCGGAATGCGCATCAGCCACTGCTTCAGGTTACGGCGTTCGACTTCCTTCTTACCGCACTTTTCGTGAGAACCGTCGGCAAGGACTTCTTCGTTTGCGCACACGATCTTGCAATGTTTGCACCACCAAACCTGAGCGTCTGCATAGTAAGCAAGACGTTTGGAATCGCGGTAAGCGCGGACAGCGCTTGCGCCGAGAGCCTGTACGTCGGCAGGAATCTGGAGTTCCGAAATCGGACGACCCTTCTGTTCCGCTTCGTCGAACCAAGTGTTGTAAAGACGGGTAAAGATCCACTGGGTCCACTTGTAATACTTCGAATCCGTCGTGTTGATTTCCTTGTCCCAGTCATAGGAAAGTCCAAGGCGTTTAATCTGACGGCGGAAGTTGTCGCAATTCTTCTTTGTCGTCACCGCCGGATGCGTACCGGTCTGGATCGCATACTGTTCCGCAGGGAGGCCGAAAGCGTCCCAACCCATCGGGTGAAGCACGTTGAAACCGCGGTTGCGCTTGTAACGGCAAATGATATCCGTCGCAGTGTAACCTTCCGGGTGACCCACATGGAGACCCGCTCCCGAAGGATACGGGAACATGTCCAAGCAGTAATATTTAGGCTTAGACTTGTCGGTTCCGGTTTTGAATGTTTTATTAGAATCCCAGTAAGACTGCCATTTGGTTTCAATCTGTTGCGGATCGTATTTAGCCATTTTGATAGACTCCGATTTTTAAATCGCGTTTTTTATACATTTTACGGCATCCAATTTAACAAATTGAGCCACGCCCCAAAAATCTTTTATACTTTTCTCACCATGAAAAAGCTTTTAACCGGATCCATTCTTTTGAGCCTTGCGCTCGCCTTCCCAACGCAGATTTTTGCACAGTCGTCTTACACCTTCGACTCCGAAGAAAATTCAGACGAAGACGATTTTGAAAACGATGACGTTTCCCGCACATATGTGGATGAAAATGGAATCACCCACTTCCGTTCTGCCGAACAGATTCAGGAAGAAGAATTTTCCCGCGACACCCGCGAAGAAGACGCCCGCCGTCGTGCCGAATCGGAAGCGCGCCTTGAAAACTGGACAGCTCCGGTCACCTTCGGTGTTCGCGCAAGCGTTGGTTTGAACTGGCTTGCTGGCGGGGACGCAGAAACTTGGGGCTGGAAGACCGGTTTTGAATTCAGCGCCGGCGGCATCATGTCCATCAACCTTTCGAGCATGCTGCACATCGTTCCGGAAGTGGCCATTGCCTACCGAGCAAACTCTTACGAATACACGTCAGAAAAAATCACGACTACCGGCGACATTTCTTCTTGGGAATTCGACGTGCCACTGCTTGTGCGCTTTGACATTCCGGACGGAACTGAAATTTTGGAAAACTTCTACATCGAAGCAGGTCCGCAGCTCGGCATAAACCTTTCGAGCAGTGATTCCTACGAATTCGGCAATTACAAAGGCGACGACATTATTTCTCCGGCGACTCTCGAAGCGGGCGTCACCTTGGGCTTCGGTTATGAACTTTCCCGCGACATGTCCGCAGACTTGAGATTCTATCGCGCCTTCACCGATTTCGCTAAAAAGACCAAGATTTTCAACAACAAGCGCAGTTTCTCGACGATGCAAATCAACGTCGGCTTTTCTTACATGTTCTAACAATCCGGTCTAGGCGCATTTGCGCCGTCGGATGCGTTCTGTATACATAAGCAAAGAGAGGGGTTCTTGGAAATTCTTTTACCAAAAGAGCTTCCAAGGCTCGCGTCGCAACGCCCCGTTGCACACGCTTTGCTGCGAGAAAGTCCGCTTCATATTCTTCGGTAAAACACACCATGTGGTAGCCGATCTTTGCCACTGCAAAAATCAAATGGAACAGAAGCAAAAGCTCCAAAAGATTGAATCTTAAATAGACCCCCGCAGCACCCAGCGAAAGCGCACAAAAAAGTGCAAAGCCAAATTGCAAAGAACGACGCACAAATCCGTGGTGCAATTCTCCATGGGCCTTTTCATGGGCGTTCACAAAAGCGCCACCGTTATCGCTTGTAAAATTCGCTTCTGCCGGGAACACATCGTTTACAACCGGTAAAATGCGAAAGGCCGTGAAGCGGTCAAACTTGCCGTGCACCATACGCGCTTCTCGAATTTCAAGCCCCAAACGAAGCCCGAATTCTAAAAGCAGAGCGCCGGTCAAAACCCATTCGGCAGCAGACATTAGCCTTCTACCTTCAGTTCCTTCAAAAGAACCGATGTGCGACGAAGGATGTCTTCGAAACGGGCCTTTTCCCAATCGATAAAGGCTTGGTCAACGGGATGGGATTCGTCATAATCGTCAAAGATTTTACGGCCACGGGCAAAGTCTTTATCCGTTCCATGCACAACAGCTTCCGACCATTGTTTTTCGATGATGCGGAACTTTTTGAGCAATTCACTGAACGTATCCGGAAGCGGAATTTCCTTCAGAAGTTCCTTAAAAAGTTCTCCCGAAAAATTCTTGCGCACATCGTGAGGATTTAACGTCAAAAGGGAATGATCCGATTCGGCCACAAGGAAGATTTTGGTTAACAAATAACGTTCCAAAAATCCCTTGTAAATAATTTCCGACTGATGGCGGGAAGATTCCTTGAGGTAGTTACTGCCAAGTCCAGGAATTTGTTCTTCCGTATAAATTTCCTGAATCCGTGGAGGATGCAAACGGCGCAAAGCGTCCAGCACAAGTGCCGCATTCTTATCGCTCAAAACCTGGGATTCTTCCGCAGCCACAAATCCTTTGCCGCGAATTGCGTACTTGTAAGCGTTACGTGCAACGGAATAAGCGTTGTTGCCATAGCACCAGCCCGGTCGCAACTCGTTCAGGTGCGCATCCACACCGTGCAGCTGAGGATTGTTCGGAAGAATCAAGCTAAAAGGAAATTTAAGCCGTTGGGGAGATGTCGTCACTCCCGTAGAAATCACCGTGTACGGAGATTCCGAAAAATTCGCAGGGAATTTGATATTGGATCCAAGCCCAAAGAACATGCCAAGCCCCGGCATGATTTCTTGATCGGGCATGCGGCTTGTATGGTTTGAACCGACATTTGCACCATATCCCAAATTGCCGTGACCTTCCGGCCATAGAGCAGCGATAAGCAAGGAATGGTGATGCATCTGGGTCAGAGGTCCCACAAAGCTGTGGGTGACTTCCGCTTCATCGATATGCACGCACGGGCAAATGATCGAAGAATTCACAATCGCCTTGTTCCCGATCTTTGCGCGGCGCATCAAAACGGAATCCTTCACAAGAGCTGTCGAATGGATTTTTACACCTTCCTGCACGCAGCTGTTTTCAAGGATGACACCGTCATAGATGTAAGTCGGTTCTTCTAGACTTCCAAGAACCACCGTATTGCGAATTTTTGCAGCGCCATCGATCCGCACATGTTCGCCAATCCAAGCATTTCGAACAATGTTCGTGTTGGAAACAATGGCATTTTTTCCGATGATGCCGTACGGTACAAGCACTTCATCACGCCATGCATCCATCTGTTGCACAAAGCTTTTAGACGTTTCCGCGTCCACTTTGGAAAAGAGCTGCATCTTCACCAGTTCCGGTGTAATGTCCGGGAAAACGCGCACCGGTCGGCCACCCATTTCGTTGCCCACGGAAATTTCTGCCGCAATCTGGTAATGGGATTTTCCGTTCGCCACGAGAGAACCCACGTTCTGCACCACGGCACCCTGTGCCACCCAAATATTCGACATCAGGCTCGCATGGTGAATCAGCGAGTTTTCAATTAAGCAGTCGTGAATGGAACTCGAATAAATTCCTGTCGGAGCAGAAACATCGCCCGGCATCAGCAGCGTGCCATAAAACGCCGGCAAATGAACCCTTCCCGAAAAAGAGGATCCGAAAATTCGATCCGGCGTAAAAAGCGTATCCACGGTCACCAGGGACCAGTCCGAACAGCGGTTGCCGTTTTTTTCAAGAACTTCGATTTCAGAGTTCGAGAGCGCACGTTCTTTGGCAACGGTGCGTCCCGCGCGGAACAATTCCGCGTAGGAATTCATCGAACTCGCCTTGAGAGCCTTTTTCAATTTAAACAGACGTTGCATATTCCCCGATAAAAATACTATTTTCGCTGTTGAATCAATTCTTTTATCCTAAATTCGTAATATGATTTCTGAAGTTTTCCTGAGCTCTGTGAAAAAGCAGAAGAACCGTCTGGTCATCTATCCCAACGACCTTTTTGACCAGCGCGTTCAAGAAGAAATGATCCGTGCAGACGAATACAAAAGTTACTTCGTCTATGCCGAAATCGACTTTGGCGCGGTCCGCAAAGCTCTGCCTAACGATCAGGAAGGAAAATTTTGGGATGCGGTTTTTAAAAGCTTTGCCACCAAGGGTCGAGGCTCTGATGTCATCGGCATGCTCGAAAACGACGAAGGCATCGGTGTAATCATGCTCGATTCCAAAATGGATGGCTGGGACCGGCTCGTTGGACGCATCAAGGAATTTTCAAAGAATTCCATTTCCAACATTGAAAATCCTCTCGGCACCATCAAAGCCTTTGTCTATCCGGCGTACATCGACACAGAATCCCCTGCCGCAGCGCAAGAATCGATCTCATGAAAGTTCTCGTCGTAGGGTCCGTCTACCCCCGTTTTGAAGAAGACAACGAAGTTCCTTGGCTTCGCAAGTCCGTCGCCACGCTCCAAAGCGAAGGCGTCGAAGTCGAAGTCCTGGCTCCGTCCTATAAAGGTCTCAAGTCTCACACCATAGACGGCATTCCCGTACACCGTTTTCGTTACGCTCCAAAGAACTTGGAAATTCTAACCCATGACGAAGGCGCTCCGACGAAAATGGCAAAGCATCCGTCCATGCAGCTGCTCGCCATTCCTTACTGCATCAGCGGATTTTTCAAATGTCTTTGGCTCGCTAAAACAAAAAAGTTCGACATTATTCATGCCCACTGGCCATTCCCCCATGCGCTGATCGCTCTTGGAGCGTGCAAGCTTTTTCGCATTCCTCTGGTTTTAAATTTCCACGGGGCAGAACTTTTGCTCATTCGCAAAAAGAAGTGGATCCGCCCCATCATGAAATTTATCATTGGAAAGGCCAACGCTATTTTTGCAAACAGCCGTTTTACCGCTTCCAAAATTTCCGCACTTCGCAACGCAAATATCCAATGGAGTCCTTACGGTTCTCCCCTTTCTTCGGGAAAAGTTCCTCCGCCACATGAGCGAAAAGATCGTTACAAAATCCTTTTTGTTGGCCGTCATATTGAACGCAAAGGCATTGAATATTTGATTCAAGCGGCAAAGCTTTTGGATCCGCAAAAATTTGAAGTTCGCATTGTGGGCAAAGGAAATCTCACGGAATCCTTGAAAGAATTCGCACAAAAGATTTCCGTAGAAAACGTCACCTTTACAGGTCCCCTTTCACCCGACGATTTGCGCAAAGAGTATCTGCAAAGCAACTGCTTTGTTCTGCCGGCCATTGTAGATTCCAAAGGCGATACAGAAGGCTTGGGAGTGGTTCTCATCGAAGCCATGCAATACGGGCTTCCTGTCGTAGCATCCAACGTAGGCGGCATCCCGGACGTTGTGGTTAACGGAGAAACAGGCATTCTCGTTCCCGAAAAAGATCCCGAAGCTCTCGCTCAGGCATTCCAAAAGCTTGAAAAGGATCCCGCTTACGAAGCAGAACTCTTAAAAGGCGCCGAAAAGCGAATCGATGAATGCTTCTGCTGGGAAAAAATCGCCCAGAAGCAAATCGAGATTTACAAAAAATTGATCTGCCGTAAATAAACTACGGGGCAGGATTTTCCTTTTTATTTTTCTTTCCGCTCATCCAGCTGAGCACCAGATTCTGCCATATGACGTAACAAGTCGGAGCGATAGCTGCCACCGGCCCTGCATAAAGGCTCGAAATCCAAATAACGAGGGTCGTATTTTTTTGACCCATGCTCTGCGAACTTTCAATCGGGTGCTTTTTGTCACTAAACCAGCCGACCAAAAATTGCACCAGGCAAAGGATCAAAGATACCAGCGCAAGCATCGGAAGCTTTCCGGAATTCCAAAGATCCATGAATCCCATGTTGCGAATGTCAAAGCTCGCTTTGGCAAGAATCACAAACACCGAAAATGTCCACACCATCAACGTATATTTTTGAAAGCGACAAGCCTTGTCTGCAAGCTCCGGGTAAAAAGACCGAAGTCCAAGAGCGATCGCTAACGGAATTGAAATAATCGGCTGAATGGAATTGAAAATTCTCCAAGCTACATCGGTAAAACTCGCATCGGTTCCTGTCAAATATCCATAAATCAAAGGAATGCTAAAGCATGCGATAATGTTTCCGCTAAGGAAAATTTTAAGTGCGAGCACCGGATTTCCACCGAGCACTTTCGCCATCGCAGGCGCCGCATTTGCAGGCGGACAAAGGCAAATAATTGCGCCGCCTAAAAGCACTTCACGGGGCAAATGAAAGAGCTCTACAACGCCCCACAAAATGCCGAGCATCACAAGGCTCGCCACAAACGCTTTCACTTCGATTTTAAACGTAAATCCATGCTGCTGAGGCGGTACTTTTCCCACAAAGGTGAGAAACATCATGAGTCCAATCAAAAAGGGCAACGCGGGGGAAAGAACATGCGCCTGTGGCAGCAAAATGCCCAAAAGGATGGCCACCGGCATCAAAATAGATCTCAATTTCGCCATGGTAGTGCCAAAGTTAGTAAATTGGAGTTTAAAGATGTTACTTTCAAGATACAAGGACATTCCGGTTCACAGACCGGTATTTAAAAAGAAAGGGTCAAACCCGATGCTCTTCCTCGTGGAAGGCTATCTCGCGTTAATCGTTCTCGGCACGATCCTTCTCAGCTGCCCCTTTTCCTTAAAAAAGGACCTTTCCATTCTCGACGCTTTCTTCACGGCGACATCCGCCGTCTGCGTCACGGGACTTTCGGTCATCGATATCGGAACGACCTTTACCCATGCGGGCCTTTGGATTCTCGCCGCGCTGATTCAAATCGGCGGTCTCGGAATCATGACCTTTTCTACTGCGATTCTTCTCCTTTCCGGAATGAAACCGGGATTCAACCAACAAGCCCTTTTCAAATCGGGGTTCACGACCGAGGGCGGTATTGAACCCAAGAAGATCCTTGCCGCAGTCCTTCCGTTTACCATTGTCCTTGAAGGGCTCGGCATGACGGCGCTTTTTACGCAGTTCGACCACTTGCCGTTAAACGAACGCATTCTCTATTCCGTTTTCCATTCCATCAGCGCCTTTTGCAATGCAGGATTTTCTCCCCTTCCGAATTCGCTCATGAGTTACCAGTTCAATCCGGTCGTTTGCCTAGTGGTCATTCTCCTTGTGCTCGCCGGCGGTATCGGGTTCCTTTCCATGTCCGAAATCAAGAACCTTTTTGACTTCAGAACCCGCACCATTCAAAAGATTTCATTGCACACAAAAATCGCCCTCATTGCGACTCTCGTCATTTCTGTTATTGAAATGCTGAGCGTTTTGATCATTGAATGGAACGGAGCCTTTGACGGCCAGGGTTGGGCAGAAAAGCTCCTCTCGGGAGCATTCGTCGCCCTTTCTTCCCGCACCGCAGGATTCAACACCATCGATCCTTTGAGCCTTCGAGAAACGAGTACGATCATTATCATCATTGCGATGTTCATCGGGGCAAGCCCCGGTAGCTGCGGCGGTGGATTAAAAACCACCACGGCGGCAGTCATCACGCTTCTCGGGATTAACCGTCTTTTGGGAAGGGATAAAACCCAGACCATGGGCAGAACCATTCCAGAAGAAACCGTAGACAAAGCACTCCGAATCTTTATCGTTTATGCGGTACTTGCTCTCGTCGGAACATTGACACTCCTTTTTACGGAATACCCAGCAGGTGCCATCGGCAGCGTCCATTCTCACTTCGTCTACGTATTCTTTGAAGTGGCTAGCGCCCTTTCTACCTGCGGACTTTCCCTTGGACTCACCCCGGAACTCACCGCTTCGGGTAGAATCTTTATTTGTATCTTTATGTTTGTGGGGCGTATGGGAGCGCTGTTCTTAATTTCCGCTGTGGTAAAGAAAAAGGACAACGGCACCTGGTACGCAGAAGAAGACATCATGGTGGGTTAACAATGGCAAAAAAGCAGTTCATTATCATCGGACTTGGCAACACGGGAATCTTTCTCGCCAACCATCTGACGAGCCTCGGCAGTGAAGTGCTCGCTGTAGACAATACTCCGGAAAAAGTTCAGGACATCACCCCGAACGTTGCCCAAGCTGTCGTCGCAGACTCCACCCGTAAGCAACAACTCGCTGCACTGCCAGTCACCAAAGTGGACGCGGTCATCTGCTGCATCGGTGCAGACCTCGAAGCGTCCCTTCTCACCATTCTCAACTTAAAAGAACTCGGCGTCAAACATATCATCGCCAAAAGTTCCAGTTCTCAGCACACGTCCATCCTTGAACGCTTCGGAGTTTCGGACATTTTCCAGCCGGAACGCGACATGGCCATTTCCATTGCGGAACGCCTAACGCACCCGAACATGTTAGACCGTTTACCGTTCCTCGAAGGCTTTTCGATTATCGAAATCCTTTGCCCGAACAAGTTCACCGGCAAAACCCTCAAGGAACTTTCCTTGACGTCTAAATACGGAATTCAAATCATCGCCATTCGCGATCCTTTGCAGCCACAGGCTTTAATCGGCAACCTTGCCGATTACCAGCTTAAAGAAGGCGATATTCTGTTTGTGCTTGGGCCGAACGAAGTCCTTGAAAACTTCGGATAACTCCGAAGTTTAGGCTTCGCCCATCACCTTTTTGATTTCATCCCGGCTCTTCACAAAAGCTTCGACGATTTCCGGATCGAAATGCGTACCGCTTTCTTCCTGAATAATCGCCATAGCCTTGTCGAAGGGGAATCCGGCCTTGTACGGACGAATGGAAACAAGAGCGTCAAACACGTCCGCCACGGCCATAATGCGTGCCGAAAGCGGAATCGCTTCGCCCTGAATGCGTTCCGGATATCCACGGGAGCCGTCCCACCATTCATGATGGCTCAATGCAATGTCCTTCGCCATATTCAGGTAAGCGATTTCGCCCAAGTTTTCCGATGCGAAGTTCAGCATTTCCCGACCGTAGATGGTGTGCTTCTTCATCACCGAGAATTCTTCGTCGTTCAATTTTCCCGGCTTGTTCAAAATGGCATCCGGAATGCGAATCTTTCCAATGTCGTGAAGAGGGGCCGCCACGTGTATCGCCGAAACGAATTTTTCATCGATTTCGCCCTTCTTTTTACCGTCTTCCATTAAGCGGCGGGCAATGATTTCTGCGTAACTTGCAGTGCGTTTTACATGGCCGCCCGTCGTTTCGTCACGGTTTTCCACAAGGTCGCCCAAAATCGTAATGATATTTGTCTGCAAATGGGCAATGGAATTCGCCTGTTCTTCGGACTTGTTGATGTACAGATCAATTTCTTCTACCGCTTTAATAATCGCCGCATGCAAGTTTTCAATTTCATTCCCCGTTTCCACATCCAAAGAGCGAATGCGGGAAATCGAATTCGTACGTCCAATCGCGCTGTCGTATCCGAAATTTTCCATTTCTTCGGTCAGTTCATGGATCGGATAAACCACCCGGTGATTAGCAAACAAGATCGCAGCAAACACAACGCAGAGCAAAAGCCCAAACAGGGTCGAGAAAATCTTTGTGCAGAATAGGGCGACGCTAGTACGGATCGCACTTAAATTGAACTCGGTGCAAACCGGATAAGGAGTTTCCGTGCAGACGACAGAAATGCTTCCCGCTTTCGGAGTGTGCATTCCCGGTGTAATCGTCAAAATCTGGGGATGCTTGTGTTCAAGTTCATCGATGTAACGGGTTAACGTAGCCGTGTCCGCATTCTGAATCGCATCGGCAACAAGACGGTTCACCGATTCCGAAAGGAGAGTCGCCTGGTGAATTTCCGCTTCAGAATAAGCCTTGTAAGCCACAGCCGTTGCAACCACCGCAAGAGCGAAGCTCGAAACAAACAAAAGTCCCGTCACCTGCGCCTTCAACGAGCGGAAGTGATCCCTAATTTTATAATGGTCCCGATGTTCTCTCCCCGAAATGGAGTCGAATATCGTATAGAACTTGGAAGGGGTCAGTTTTAAAAGGAAGAAGGCCGAAAGAATGGAAATCGCCTTGTCAGGAACTTCCGTGCAGAAGTCCGCCAAAATCTGCGACAGCAGAATGGGAAGACCTTTCTGGTGAAGGGATTCCGCAATGGGTGTCACCACGTTCTGCGCAATCTGAAAATCAAACAGGAAGTAAGAAAGGAAGGAGCACGGAATGCTTAGCAGCATCAAAAAGAAGAGCAGCTTCGGAAGCCTATAGATTTTCTGGAAAGCACCCCGTTCCGCGGCAATCCCTGCGCAAACGGCAATGAGCACGTTGATCGTTCCATAATAGAACGTGGACGATTCCGAAAAACCGCCGATGAAATTCGTGACAAAACCGACAATCGCACCGGGGCAAAATCCGCCGAGAACCGTTGCAAAAATCGTTCCAATACAATCGAGATACAGAGGTAGTTCAAACTTAATTGCAAGATCTGCGCCAAAGCGATTAATGACTAGACCAACAATTATCAGCCAAACCACCTGAAGTAATTGTCTAAATCGCACACTCTGCATATATCAGCCAGTGAATGTTATATGTTTTTTCACATAATATACATCAAATTTGGGGATTTTGTTTAGTTTAGAAGTAAGTATGCAAGAATCCCTCAGACTCATATCGATTACGATTCGAAATCTCCGTTCCATCCGGGAGGAGACGTTTCCTCTGAGCGATTTTACAGCGCTGATCGGTTACAACAACGCCGGCAAAACCAACATTCTCATGGGAATCCGCTGGCTTTTATACCGTTCTTCGTTAGACAACTCCTATTTTGACAATCCAGACATTCCAGTCGAAGCGGAAGGCCTTTTCGGCGGCATCACCGATTCCATCCTTGCAAAACTTGAACCTTCCCAGCAGGCGCTCATCAAACCTTTTTTAAAGAACGGAAAGATCCGAGTACAAAGATCCCAGCGGGTCCCTGGGGAAAACGCTGCGGACGTAGAATTCTGGGTTTTGGACTGGAACGGTGACAAGGGCAAGGGCGAATGGGTAAAAGCCCCTTACGAATTCGAAGAAACCTTTTCCATTCTATTTCCACCGCCGATCCAAATCTGGGACTTCGAAGGCGACAAGGCCTTTGCAAAACTCTTAAACGAAATTTTTAAACCGCTCCAACGTAGGCTCGGCAGGGAATTTAACGAGCTGATCCAAAAGTTCGGTTCCCTGCTCGACGCTCAAAGCGATAGCCGAGCCGAAGAATTTGAACTGTTCGAACGTGGGCTGAACCAAAAGCTCCGTCCGCTGTTCCCATCGGTAAACGTCCGGCTCGACATTCCGACTCCGAGCCTCGCATCGTTCCTTTCGACAGCAAAGCTCAACGTTCTCGACGAAGATGATGGTTTTGAACGGGACATCCATTCCATGGGCGCCGGATCAAAACGCGCCATTCAAATGGCGCTAGTGCGTTACCTCGACCAGGTAAAACGTCACCACCACAACCATTATTTGAGCCGCACCCTTTTGCTCATCGATTCGCCGGAACTTTTCTTGCATCCTCAAGCGGTGGAACTTGTGCGCGTCGCCCTCAAGAACCTTTCCCACGAAGGTTACCAAGTTATTTTCGCAACCCATTCCGCACAAATGGTGACATGCGAAGACGTAAGCACTTCTTTGCTCATTCGCAAGAACAAGGAACGGGGTACGTTCATGCGCCGCCGAATGGAAGATGCCGTTCACGCGGTGATTACCGATGCGCAGGCGCAACTGCAAATGCTCTTTTCCTTGTCCAATTCCAACGAGCTTTTGTTCGCGGATTACGTTCTTTTGACCGAAGGCAAAACGGAATGGCGAGTGCTGCCTACACTCTTTGAAAAAATGTCCGGGCTGTCATTTGCACTGATCCGTTGCGCTCTCGTTCACCAGGGCGGCGTAAGCAACACCCGCAAAAGCATGCAGGTTCTCGCCGCCATGGATTTGCCCGTGCGCGCCATCGTCGATTTGGATTACGCGTTTAACAATGCACAACAAGACGGATTCCTCGACAAGGACGATCCGGACATCGAATACTGCAAAGCTCTCTTCCGCGAACTGGCCTTGCAAGAACACATTCGCCTTGTGCATGGAATTCCTGTCAGCAAAAAGAGCCGCGTTTCTGCAAGCGAAGCCTACGCCATGATGGCCGCTCTTCCCGAAGCTCGCAAACCCCTGCAAAACATTCACGACAAACTGGAACAGTCCGGCATCTGGGTTTGGACCCGCGGAGCCATTGAACAGCACTTAGGTCTTGAAGGTAAAAACGAACGCACCTGGCACCGCTTCATTGAACGCGTCCACTCCGAAGATCCCCACCGTTTTCTGCCCGATTACGAAGACATTCACCGTCTTTGCAACTGGATCATCGAAGGCGCTCACGAAACCGATTCTTAAACTTTCCAACAAAAAAAGCGACGGAAATCCGTCGCTTTTTTTGAAGCTTCAAAATATTAGTCTTCCACTAAGCGAAGCGGCATGAGCAAGAACATGCTGTTCATGTCAGAACCCACCGGTTCAATGACGCAAGCAGCCACCGGACCGTTCATCTTCAAAATCACGTCATCGCTCTGGCAAAGCTTCAGCACTTCCAAAAGGTAAAGACCGTTAAAGCCAATGCTGAACACGCCTTCGCCTTCATGGGTCACCGCAAGAGCTTCCGTCGAATCGCCGCCCACATTGGGGTCGTTTGCGGAAAGTTCCATTTGGTTACCGTCTAACTGCAAACGGATCATGCGCGTACGAGCGTTCGCCATGGAAATCACCGTGGTGATCTTGTTGAAAAGATCCGCACGGTTCACCTGAACTGTACGCTGGAAGTTTGTGGGAATCACCGCTTCATATTTCGGATATGGGCCTTCGATCAGCTTGGAAATAATCTGCACGCCTTCATTTGCAAAAAGGACATACGTATCGGAAACGCGGATTTCGATTGTCGATTCACCCGAAACGCTCTTAAGCGCATACTGAACGGCCTTCGGAGGAATGATGACGCCTTTTTCCAAAGCGCTGCCTTCCAAATTGACAAAAGCCTTGCCCAAACGGTGACCGTCCGTTGCCACCATAATCAGATTGCCTTCCTTCGCTTCGATGTATGCGCCGTTCAAGCTCATACGGGTCGGATCCGTTGAAACGGCAAAAAGAGTCTTGCCGGCAAGGAAGTCCAGTTCGCTCTTACCAAGTTCAAAAACGCTACCATCCGCCACATCCGGAAGCGGCGGGAAATCGCTTACGTCAAAGCCCGTAATAGAAGCCTTGCCGCGTTCGCTCCAGCGAACCGTCACCAAGTAATCCACGACTTCAATAGAAATCGTCGCGATCTTCGGATCGATAAGGCTCTTGATCAAGTCCAAGAGTTTGCGAGCATTGACAACCACCGCACCATCCGATTCGCCTTGGACTTCGAGCATCACCCTAATCCCCAAGTCCAGGTCGGTCGCGCTGATTTCCAAGGAATTTCCTTCCAAGCGGATCGCAAAGTTGTTCAAGACCTGAATGGTCGCCTTGTTGGGAACGGCGCCGATCACCATGTTCAAGGCGCTCAGAAATTTCGCTTTTTCAATTTGAAATCTCATAACGCCTTAGTTCCTTGCCATTACAAATGCAATCCACGCAACAACGGCAATCACCGCCAGAACGGTAACACCCACAGAGCTCATCTTGCTCTTCTTTCGAGGAGTATAATTTTTGGCGTCCTGCTTTGCTTTTCTACGGTCTCTACGGCTCATAAAAAATCTCCATTGTTTTTCAGAAGTAAAAACTATTATTTTATGTTCGAAAGGATTTTAAAATATGGCAGAAAATACATTAAATAAGATCAAAAATGGCGCATTGAGCTGTGCATGCTCCGTGCTGAACAAAATGAACATCGCAACGGAAGAATCCCGTCTAAAGGCAAAATACGAAGCCTTGGGCAGGCGCCTCCTTCCCGCGTTAGAAAAAGACGCCCTGGACGAACTGAAGAACGACCCGGAAGTCGTGGAACTTGTCGGGAACATTTCCGAAATTCGCGCCCGTGTCCGCGATATGAAGAAACGCGACCAGAAAGGCTTCCGCGATTAAGGATTCCCGTTGAAGAAACTGAACCTGCATCTCTTTTACGAAAAGACCGGGAGGTCCAAAGCGTCCCAGGTTCCCCTGTGGAAACCGATCCTTTGGGCCTTAGGCGCAATTATCGCGATTCTCGGGTTCATCTTCTTTTCGCCATTTGAAATTTACAACAAATTAAGCGACGGAACCTTAAGCGACCTGCGGGCGCAAAACAGAGTCATCCGACAAAACGTCAACTCGTTAAAAGCGGATAACGATAGTGCCGAACTTTACCTGTCCAGGACCAAAAGCCATCAGGACAGCATTTATAAAATCGGCGGCATCGATGTTGTTCCCCTTTCTGCGGCAGCCGATTCCCTTCACAAAGCGGAGCGCACCGAAGCGCTTTTCAACACGTACAAAATCTACTCCATCTTCCGAGATTCCCTTCTCAAACATGCGGACCTTGCCGAATCCATTCCCGTTCTGCATCCGATCAAAAAACATTCCGTTATCACGAATCATTTTGGAATGATCCACGATCACTTTACAGACCAGATTCTCCCCCACCGCGGCGTGGACTTTTTTGCCGAAGAAGGGGATACGGTCATGGCCACAGGCGCTGGAAAAATCATTGAAGTACGCGTTCACCAAGGCTTTGGACAGACCGTCAAAATCCAGCATTCAAGCCACATCCGCACTTTTTACGCCCACTTGGACAAAGCTCTCGTGAAGCAGGGAGAATCTGTGAAACGCGGCGATCCCATCGCTATCGCAGGCCGTTCGGGACGCACCGCAGGAAGCGTTTTGCATTACGAAATTCGCATTGACGGGGAATCGGTCAATCCGGAAGATTACTTTATCGTTCCTTGAGGCTTTATGGGCAATTCAAGACCTTTTGAACAAAACGTGATCGCCATGGTTTGGGATTTTGACAAAACGCTCATTTCGGGCTACATGCAAGATCCCCTTTTTAAGCGTTACCAGGTAGACGGAAAACAGTTCTGGAAAGAGGTCAACGCTCTCCCCTCCTATTATGCAAAGCTCGGTATCAGCATCAACCGGGACACTTCTTACCTGAATCACATTTTGACTTACGTGAAGTCCGGTAAGCTAAAAGGGCTTTCGAACAAAATCCTTCGTGAATGCGGAAAGGAACTTGAATTTTACCCCGGCCTTCCGGAATTTTTCCCAAAGATCAAAAAGCTTATCGAAGAAAATCCCAAGTACAAAAATGCGGGTATCCGTCTTGAACATTACGTGGTCAGCACAGGATTTGCCGAAACGATCCGCGGAAGCGCCATTGCGCCCTACTTAGACGGAATCTTCGGCTGCGAATTCATTGAATCGCCAGCGGAACCGGGCTATTTGAATTCAGCAGCGCTTCCAACGGAAGGGGAAATTTCCCAAGTTGCTATCGCCCTCGACAACACTTCAAAAACCCGTTACCTGTTCGAAATCAACAAGGGATCAAATAAATTCCCCGATACCATCGATGTGAATTCACAGATCGACAAAAACAACCGTCGCATTCCCTTCGAAAACATGATCTACATTGCGGACGGTCCATCCGACGTTCCAGCGTTCAGCATTCTGAATCAACACGGCGGAACCACTTACGCCATATACCCGGCAAAAGACCGCATCGCCATGCGCCAGGTAGACGCCCTTCGCCGGGACCATCGCATTCAGATGTACGGAGAAGCCGATTACACCGAAGATTCCATGACTTGGATGTGGCTTTCGGAACAGGTTTCCCATATCGCAGATCTACTTGTGCAAAAACAGCAACAAATTATCCGTCAAAGCGCTTCTAGGCCTCCAGAACACCTGAATTCCTAGTACTTTCGCTCGGTTTTAAAATCGCGCGACTATAGAATTCTTATATTGCTATTACCCAAAATTTTAGAGGTTCCCGCTCCCTTTGGGCGGGACCGAAAGGTTTTATTGTTTTTGTTCATTTAGGAGTTTTAATGGCTATTCAGAATACTAAGCGTGGCATTTTGATTAGCATGACGCCTTACGAAAAGAGAATCGCCGTGATGGAAGGCGGAGACCTCGCTGAACTCGTTGTCGAGAGCGCAGAGTCCAACCGTGTCCTCGGTAATATCTATAAAGGTGTCGTGCAGAAAGTGCTTCCCGCGCTGAAAGCCGCGTTTATTGACATTGGTCTCGAAAAGGCCGGCTTCCTTCACCAGGAAGATGCGATAGACCGGAACATCCTCCTTTCCCGCGAATACGGTGACAAGGATGATGAAGAAGCTGTTGGAGAAGAACTTTCCATCGATCAAATTCTGCACGAAGGTCAGGAAATCATGGTGCAAGTGGTCAAAGAACCGATCAGCACCAAGGGCGCTCGTTTGACGACCCATCTGAGCTTTGCAGGTCGATTCCTCGTCTGCATGCCCGGCACGAACTTCGTCGGCGTTTCCAAGCGCGAACGCGATCCCAAAAAGCGTCGCGAATTCAAGAAGGTCGTTCGCCGTCTCAAGGGACCGGATGTTGGCTACATCGTACGTACTAACGGTCTTTCCGAAAGCGAACTGGAAATTTCGAAGCAAATGCGCGAACTGGAATCGAAGTGGGAAGCCACCAAGTACAATTTCCAGCACCAGCCTGCCGAAACCTGCATTTACAAGGAATCGGATTCCGTTTCCCAGACTATCCGCGAATACTTCAGCGACAACACCGACTACGTTTACGTCGATGACCGTGATGAATACTTCGCCATCCGCGAAGAACTGCAAAAGCTTTCTTCCGACAAAATCAACAAAGTAAAGCTCTGGAGCTCCAAAGAAAGCCTTTTCGAATACTTCAAAATCGAAGACGATTATGCCCGTTCTTTGCAGCGTTCCGTTCCGCTTCCTCACGGAGGCAACCTTGTGATCGACCAAACCGAAGCTCTCGTCGCCATCGACGTGAACACAGGTCCCAAGGTTCACGGAAAGGATCAGGAAAAGATCATTTTCGAAACGAACGTCGATGCCTGCTATGAAATTGCCAAGCAGCTCCGCTTGCGCGATATTGGCGGTCTCGTGGTAATCGACTTTATCGATATGGAACTCCAGGAAAACCGCGATGCGCTGTTCCAGGAATTCCGCAAAGCCATCCGCAAGGACAAAGCCCCCATTACGCCGACTCCCCTCAGCCAGTTCGGCCTCATGGAAGTCACCCGCAAACGCGTGCGCACAAACCTGATGACCGAAAAGACCCACGTCTGCCCGGTCTGCCACGGCACAGGTCACGTGTTCCGTTTGGAAACGACACTTTCCGCCATCGACCGTTGGCTTTCCCGCGCCCGTGCCAAGGGCCGCGTCAAGAAGATCAAAATGGTCGTGAGCAGCGAAATGGTCGATGTCCTTTGCAAGGATATGGCTCGCATGTTCCACTATTTGGAATACAAACACGAGATGTCGCTTGAACTCGTGGAAGACGAAAAGATGTTCCCGAACCAGTTCTACATGTTTAACGACAAGGACGAGGACATTACGGAAGAATACAACTTCGCTTAATCGCAAGTTACCTTCCAAACGTTTTCAAAAGCTCCGCAGAAAACTGCGGAGCTCTTTTTTTACTCAACGATCACAACAAAAAAACTTCGCGACATTTGCCGCGAAGTTTTGGTGTGTGTGTGGATGATGGATTGGAACTTTATTTTTTCCGGAAGAGAATTCCGTGCACATTCAGACGGGAAACTTCACTTCCGCGAGCGTTAAAGGTTTTCTTCGGAGTGGAATTCAACGCCTTGGATTTTGCCACTTCTCCACGGCGTAAAATGCCTGTACGATCTTCCACCTTTTCAAATTCGATGTAATCCAGATTGGCATAAGAACCTGTAATGAGAACTTTCAAAACATGTTCCCCTGCAGAAAGATTCAAGGAATCCACGGTCACATCTTTATAAACGTCCCACGCATTGTCTGCGGTTTGCGGCAAGGAAATTTCGCTCTTCAACGCAGAACCGTCGAGCTGCAATTCAATGGAACTAGATGTAGATCCGGATGCGTAATGCACCTTTGCCGAATAATAGGCAGATTCTTTAACATTTATGGTGTATTCAAGCCATTCACCTGCAATCGTATAGCCCACTGCGTAACCGTTATTTTCTGCGTCCACAATGTCTACGCCTTCTTCGCGGTAAAGTCCGCCACGGTTTTCACGTTCGTCATCGGAATAGGACTGGCCCTGGCCACCGATGTCAAAGTTTTCCATTTCCACTTTACCCGGAATTGCAATTGCGCCTGCATAAGGTTCTTGCGGCACCGTATCCGGAGCAGAAACACCTACAAGAGTCGTAATGGATTCCTTGTCGAGTGTAACGGAAATCGTTCCGTTCGAAGCCACGATTTCGCCTTCGTTCTGCACGTTCTTCGTTTCGGATGTGACGTACTTCGTCCAAGAACTTACACTGTTGCTTCCGGAAAGGCTCACGTTAACCGTTTTCGTCTTTCCATAGTCGCGGTTGATCAGCACCACCACGACACTGTCGGACTTTTTGTAAGCAGAAGCATAGACTTCTGCTTCCGGCTTTTCCGTTGCACCGACACGGATTGCACCCGGACGAACAAAACGGGCAAATTGAGCAAGAACGTATCCACGCTTAGACGGCTTACCGACCTCATTATCAGAAATGGACAGTTTTCCGTTAGCGTCCTTTTCCATGATCAAACCGTAGCAACGGCGGATGTACCACCATGTGTACAAATTGAAGTTTCCGATTACAAGACCGCGGTGAACTTCATAGCCGACATCCAATGCGCGAACCGTGTCCAGTTTTGCTTGCTGGTCCTGGTCGCCTGTCGTGATAAATCCACGCCACATGTTTGCAGAACCTTGGCTTTCCGTGTAATGTTCCGTCATCCAGCGTTCTTGATCTTTCGCTTTCTGATCGGCCAAGTCGTACTTGAAAAAGTTATCCGACGATTCCGCAGTGCTGCTGTAAAAATGCGCACCGATGATGTCCAAATTCTTGAGTGCATCTGCATCGTTGATAATGTCGTTATAAAGCGACTTATCGTAAGCAAAAGACTCCGCAGAGATCACCTTCGTACCATTTTTGCGCAATTGACCTGCATAATTCTTGGTGTAGTTATACAGTTCCGTTGCTGACCAGCATGTCCAGGAATCGCACCAGTCCGGTTCATTCTGAATCGAAATTGCGTACAGAGGTGCGCCCTGTTCCTTCATGTATGCCGCAAAATTGTTGAGGTGGTCCGTATACGCCTGCCAATCGCTTTCCGCGATCTTCGTCGAATTATAAGTCGTGCCCCAACGGGTAAACGAATAAGCAGTCTGCAAACTGGAAGGCGGTTTCCAAGGTGTCGCATACACGATCGCACCATAGGACTGCGCAAGTTTTGCAGCGGTCAGTTCCGCTCCCCAAGACGATTCATTTTCGTTTACCGGAATGCGGAGCACCGTCAGACCGAGCTGCCCATCGCCCGTTCCGAAAGCGATCTTCGCATCATCCGAAGAAAGGCCCTTTCCGCCTTGCCATGTATTGTGAACCATACCACCAAAGCCACGGATCATCTGGTGTTCGTCATCCAGATTCACCGTCACATTGGATGCCCATGCAAACCCTACGCTAAGCGCCATTCCCCAAGCACGCGCAGATTTCATGTACTTCATAACTAGAAGCTCCTTTTTAGCGGGCAACGCGCACCATTTTGGACGTACCGTTCATACGGTTGCGCACCCAGTATGCACCCTGATTTTTTGCCGACTGTTTCAGCATTTCCACAGCCGCCTGAGAGCCTTTCGCCTTAAACGACATCACGTGATTTCCGTTCAAATCGAACACGTCGTAAGTCGCTTCCGTTTCGAGGCCCTGCAGTTTCAAGCGATCCGCAATCGGAGTCTTGTCGGTATTTTTATCAGCGAATTCAATAAAGTCAATATTGACATAAGAACCCGTGATAAGAACCTTCAAGAGATGTTCGCCAGCCGAGAGAGACACCGTTCCGATATCGACAAGGCTATAAGTATTCCAGTCGCCACCATTCGGCACCTGAACCGGATTCAGTTTGGCCTCTCCGTCTACATAAAGTTCAAAGCCCGAATTGTCTACACCCGATGCAACATAAGCGGAAACTTTATATTCTCCCGCCGTTGTCACGTTCACGGTGTATTCAAGCCATTCGTCTGCCATCGTATAACCCACGGCATAATTGTCGTTGGCAAGAACCACATCCACACCTTCCGAAGTACGGAAGTTGGCATCGCCCTGGTTTTCGGAATCGCTATCGCTATAAGAAGCCACATCGCTACCGCGACCTGTACCCGGCACGTCATAGTATTCCGCTTCGATCTTCCCCGGAATTTCCTGAGCTTTTCCATTATATGCCGATTGCGGTTCAGGAGGAGTCGATCCGCTTCCTTCAAATCCCCAAGCTTTAATCGCCATGGTAGAATCCTGATTTCCCTTGAACACTAAGAATACAGATTCCACAACTCCCTTGAGACCTGTCACCTCGCAAGAATTTTCGGCGAAAGTAGACTTGCTGCCGGTATTCTTGAGCGTGCAGGTGCCAGCGAGGGTGCCTGTTGCAGAGCCTGTACGGATTTCAATCTTGTTATTATCGGCAGTGCTTGCAGCCTGCACTGTAAAACCAGTTGCAGCAGATCCAAAGTCTACGCCAGATACGCGAATCCAAGATTCCTTGGTGGAAAGCGGAAGCAACAGATGTTCGGCAACTTTACCCGGAGCCCAGTTGGAACGGCTGCGAATGCCTTTCTGCTTGGAACTCGTAAGGGCCGGGTACCAATCATATGGGTCAAAGTTTTCAATCTGCGCAGGACCTTCCTTCGTGAAGGTCAGTTCCTTCATGGTGCCGTCGCTATTGTAGTAGAATTCATCCCCGCGTACACTGCGGTGCTATGCCGGATCCGGATTCGCCTTGCCGTCATCGGCAGGAATCTTTTCCAAACCATCGTATCCGTTTGCAATGCGGCGATCATGGTAAGCAACATACCAATGACCCTTGAATTCGGCAATGCCATGGTGGTTGTTGTTGTACGAGTTGATATTCTGCCCATTGATATTCGGGTTTGCCATGAAAATGCCCTTATATTCATAGGGGCCCATGGGGCTGCTGGAGGTGCCGTAGGCAATACGCAAGTCAGCCGTACTGTAGCTCAAATAATACGTGCCTTTGTACTTGTGAATATAAGAGGCTTCCATGGCTTTCGGCCCGCCAATTTTCAGGTGGGTCTTAGAGTTCACATCAAAGCTCTTCATGTCAGAAGTAAACTTGTAGATATTGAAGATATCGTTGTTGCCTTCAGCTGCTGCGCGACTGTCGCTGCTACCGCCGCCAAACGTGAAGTACCCCTGGCCGTCATCATCGAAGAATATTGCCGGGTCAAAGCACCAGTCAATGCCATCGCAGTCCGCAATACCATTGCCCCAGCCGTTGATAAGCTTCTTGCCACCCGTAACAGGGTTGCTCCAAGGACCTGCAATGCTATCGGCAGAGATGAGTCCAATACCGCCACCACCGCCATCAGGGAACACGATATAGAGTTTTCCATCAGTAGGGTTCACAGCAATGCCGGACGCCCAAATATCACCGATACCGTCCACTTGGCGAGCATCATAGATGATGCCGAAATCGGTCCAGTTCTTCATGTCTTTGGTGCGGAAACCGTAAAGAGTCTTGATAGTGTAAGTAGTCGCATTGTATGGCGCCGGATCATCCGAGTCAGTAATGACGTAGAAATACGTATCGTCAGCCGCGGCACCCGGGTCTGCCAAATAATGGTAACTCGAAATCGGGTTGTCCGCAAGCGCACTCGACGCTAAAATTCCAAGACTAACAACACCTAAAGAAAGTTTTTTCATTTGCATGGAGCACTCCTTTAGAATAAATCTATTCCCCAAATGGCTTAATTCCGATAGTCCCCCAAAAACCGCCATGGACATTTTATCCACGCACACAAAAAAACGTCCTCGAAAGGACGTTTTTGCGAAATTTTAAGAATTTAAGCGATTTTCTTCATCAGCGGAATCAATCCGCCGCCGAGGGCATTGCCAAGGGAAATCACCAACAGGGCCCTAAACATGGAAAAGCTAAAATCCCCTGCCATGCTAAAATAGAACATGTCCGCAATGCAATGTTCAAAACCGCTCAAAATGAAGACCATCACCGGAAGGAACACCACCACCACTTGGCCCACCGTATTCTGTACCGTTTTAAACCCATCCGCAGCAATAAACATGAGCATTCCGCAAAAAACGCCGAGAATCAATAGGCTCAACGGGGAATCCGCATCCTTAACTTGGCATAAAACGCTGGCTTTTGCCGTCAAAGCGTCCGAATAACGCGTTACCGACATCATTTTGGCAAAAAGGAACGTCCCAATAAAATTTCCGACCCAAACGAGCGCAAGAAAACCTAAATAGGAAGGCTTATTGTTTACAAAGTACCCGACTTTACCCGTAAACAGGTTAAAGCCAAAGTTCAAAATGGTAAAAAGTCCTAGGCCGAAAAGAAAAGAGCCTAGGAGCTTATTATCGCAAGAAAGGTAGACGGTTCCGCCAAGACCTATGCAAAGACCGGAATAAATGGATCTAACTAAATTCGGCAACAAAATCATGGCGCCGAAAATAGTAAAACTTTAGCCATTATTCCCAATCGACACCATAAAATACGATATCATCTATCCAGATTTCGCCACCGGCGCCGCCAAAAATCGACAAATTCGTCACATGATCTTTCACTGCATCCCAACCGATGTTTCCACCGATGCTGTCCGCCGCCAAAAGGGAATCCGGGGTCACCACGATACGGCTCCATTCCGACGGCACATCGATATGCACCCAGGATTTTCCGCTGGTATAAGTGGAAGTGCTATCTTCAAGAACATCGAAAGCAAGGCTGATGTAATTATCGATGCCGCCACGAATCCAGAACGAAATGGAATCCATTGCGCTCAAATCGACTTTTCGACCAAAAGAGCGGCCCATGAGCGCCCAGTGGCCAACGGAATCGTTTTCGCAAGTGAAGTGAGCGACCATGCCATCACGCCCTTCACCCGCTTCTGTCCATTCGAGAGTCGCTGTCGCATATTTGGAATAGGAGACGTACCAAGCAAGGGAACTGTCTTCAAAGTCTTCAAACAAATATTCGCGAACAAGCGTATCCGTCAAAACAAGAGGCTCGTTGTTCACCTCTACCGTTACGGAATCCGAAGCGATCACCTGATTTTTGTAGACCAGGAGAATTTCGAAATCTCCCCGCGGGATTTGCATGGAGAAGTCTCCCGATGCGCTGACCGCCTGCACATGGCGCGTTCCGCGAACCATCACGTACGCCGGAGACATATCCGTATCAACATGCCCTGAAATGACGCTCGGCTCTTCCACTTCCACGGAAATAGGAATGCTCGAATCCGGGAGCACGGAAGGGATCGACACTTGTGCCGCTCCTAAAAGGATCGAATCGTTTTCAAGATCCGCCTGAGCTTCAACAATGTAATCGCCCGGTTTTAAATTCTTCAATTTTAGAGTGCCAGCGCTATCCGTTTCATAGGATTCGCCCACATTCGAAAGGCCTGTTCCCAGGAATTCCACAAAGGCATCCCTTTCACAGACCTGTACATGGCTATAAGCCGCAGGCGTTCCGTCTGCGTGAAAAACGACAACAGTCGCAACGGAGTTCTCTGTTTCAAAAGTAGAACCCGCAGTACTCTTGTCTGCGCAGGCCACCAAGACACCACTCGAGGCAACCGCTACACCCATCATCCAATTCCACTTCATTTTTTCCTCATCCTTACCACCGGATAAAATGCCATCGAAAGTTGTACGACTCGATCCGGGTACTTTACTGAATCTACTCTTTTTTGCACCAAACGGCGAAATTCCTTTGCCATATCACCCAAATCTTCAAAAGCTTCCTTGTCGACGGAAAGCATGAGCGTTGAAACGTTCCGTTCAGAGGCTGGGACGTTGTCCAGGGCCTCAATTGCCAAATTGAGGGTCTGTTTTTGGAAATTTCGCACCGCATGGGCCTTTTCCGGGCCTCCAACGGTCAAATGCGCATCTGTCAGGGCAAGCCTTCCGGATGCGAGTTTTTTCACAAGTCCCACGTCCTTTAAAATTTCGACAGCTTCTTTCGCCTGATCCTCCGTAATCGGCGGACACATGTCTTTAGCCATCTGCTTGATATTCACCACGCCGCCGTTCAATTCCAAATAGGCGCGCACAGCCGGAATCCACCAATTTTCGAGAAGTTTCAGTTCCGCAGCCTGGAGCGTATGCCGTTGAACGTCACGCAACGCAATGGCTTTCGCAAGCAAATCTTCCTTTTGCGCAGGGTCCTTTGTTACCGATGCCGCATAAAGCAAGTCGAAATATTCCGAGGAACGGCCCGAAAGCTGGAGCATATCCTTTGAAGCCTGGAGGGCGTGGGCCGGCAAATGGTGCTTTTTTTGCAGCACGCGGAAAAGATAGCTCGCGTCCAGCCCGAGCTTTTCTCCCATCATCCGGTACGAATACAGCGGCATCTCTTTTTTGCGCTGCTCGTAATAGGACTTCAACAGGTCGCGGTAATCCGCTGTTTCCAAAAATAAATTCATCCCATTTAAAATACTCAGGGATGATACAGTCTGTCAGTGACTTATTGCAATTCTCATGGACTTTTTGTCCAAAGTCACACAAAAAAAGACCGCCCTGGGAATTTCCAAGGCGGTTTTTTTGCAAAATCTTAAAAAAGATTACTTGCTGAGGGTGCTGACCTGAACATCCCAGCTCTGACCATTGACGGCCACGCGGTAAGTGTTCGTGCCTGCCACCTTCATGCCTGCCGTGTTGACAGCACCTGCAGCCGGTTTTGCAGCCGGTGCCGGAGCAGCGTTCGGGTCCTTCTTCGGCACGCCGATGTGACGGTTACCCTTGAGGAAGTCGATACCCTTGTTGCCACCCTTCGTCTGGAGGCAGCCCGTGATGAAGATGTTTTCGTCCGTCACCGGGAGGTTGTTTTCTTCCAAAAGCTTCTTAGCCTGCGGAATGCCCGGTTCGATGATTTCGGCTGCGCACTTGACGCCCGGGTGAACCTTGGCAAACGGTTCCTTGCCCATCTGTTCGGCAGCGATCTTCACGAGTTCGGCATCCGGTTCGCACGGAGTCTTGCCGAGGTAGCCGAGGATCATGTTGCCGTAGCCTTCCGTGATCTTGTGCCAGGTGTCAAGGCCCTTGCTCTTGTTCACCGTGTTCACATAAGCCTGCTGGAAGTAATACTGGGAAACCGGCGTCACGGAAGAAGCAAAGCCACCACGACGGACGCATTCGGACATGTTCGCAATCACCTGCGGATACAGGTGGAAGGTCTTGGTTTCGCGCATCATGAGAGTGTTTGCCGTGAGAGCGCCACCCGGCATCGGGGAGAACACCACGTCAGAAGAAATCTGGCGAGATTCCGGCGGGAAGTTGTAATCCTTGAGGCATTCCACTGCGATGTTGTTCGCTTCCATGAGCTTCGGAATAGCGTTTTCGTCCACAATGCCGTCTTCGCCGAGAGCGAGAGCGTAATCCGTACCCTTGAGAGCGTGGAACATGCTGAAGAGGTCCGGCTGAGAAGTACCACCGGAAAGCGGCTTGCGAGCGAGGTCAATACCATCTGCACCACCGTCAATAGCTGCCAAGTACTGGCGAAGGCCCGTACCGCAAGTTTCGTGAGAATGGATACGGAGTTCCACCTTGTCACCGAGAAGCTTGCGAGCACGCTTGAACGTTTCATAAACCTTCATCGGGTTAGCAGTACCGGAAGCGTCCTTGAAGCAAACAGATACAAACGGAACGCCTGCATCAAGAATGCTGCGCAAAGTCTTTTCGTAGAATTCCGGATCGTGTGCGCCAGAGCAACCCAGCGGAAGTTCCATCATGGTCACGACGACTTCGTGTTCAAGGCCTGCGTCCGTGATGCACTTACCCGAGTAAATCAGGTTGTTCACGTCGTTCAAAGCGTCGAAGTTACGAATACGGGTCATGCCGTGCTTCTTGAACATATCGGCATGGAGCTTGATCATGTCGTACGGCTGCGGAGCAAGAGCCACCACGTTGATGCCGCGAGCGAGAGTCTGCAAACGAGCCTTCGGACCGACCGTCTTGCGGAACGTGTCCATCATATCAAAAGCGTCTTCGCCGCAGTTCTGATAAAGAGCCTGGAAACGAGCGCCACCACCCGCTTCAAAATGAGTGATACCTGCGGCAGCGGCTGCTTCAACAGCCGGCATAAAGTCCTTGGTAAAGACTCGGGCACCGAAGATGGACTGGAAGCCATCGCGGAAAGAGGTATCTTGGAATAGGATTTTCTTTTTCATAAGGTATCCATTTGGGGGAATCACACCCCCTGTCTAAGGGTCAAATATTGAATTAGGTATAATATAGAAAAGCGAAGTTTTTGAACCCCGTATTCAGTCCAAAACCTTCGCCAGTTTTCATAGGAATTATTCATCCACCGGTTCTTCATCAACGCAATTAGGCAAAGTCGGATTGTCGAGACACTCATCAACGACTTCGTCTTCCGTGCTGCTCGTCGATCCGCAAGCGGTAAAGGACAGGGCGAACAGGGAAAGCGCAAACAAAACAAACAAGCTAAATCTCTTTTTCATAGCCCTATTATAGATTTTTTTTCGACAAAAAGGTCAAAGCACTCCTATTTAATCGCAGGTCCATGCAAAAGTTCCCTTCAAAAATGTTACCCGAGCCCCAATTTGTGACAAATTTCGCATAAAAAGCAAAAAACCCGCCAAAAGGCGGGCTTTTGCAAATTTTACAGTAACACTGGGAAAGAAGATTACTTCTTAGCAGCCTTAGACTTCTTAGCGGTAGCCTTGAGTTCTGCACCGACCTTGAAGGAAACGACCTTCGTAGCCTTAATCTTGATCTTTTCGCCGGTGAGCGGATTGCGACCCTGACGAGCTGCACGATCCTTCACGCTGAAAGTGCCGAAGCCGATCAACTGAACCGGACCACCCTTCTTGATGCCTTCGGTGATGCCATCGAGAACAGCGTTCACTGCAGCGGTAGCAGCAACTTTCGTTTCGATGTTAGCGGCCTTCTGGACGTATTCAACGAGATCTTGCTTATTCATGGATTTTTCTCCTTAAGTGATTTTTATTGGATTCGATGCTTTTATTATACCTTTTTTTTAGCGTAAAACAAGAGTTCTTACAAAAATATTTTGTACGAGCCCTTATTTTGTGGGGGTTCTCACTCTTTGGAGTCCAAAGAATCCTTACGCCGTCTAGGGAAAAGCCGGTGCTCCGCATACTCCTGGAACAGGGCGATCACAATGCAGGTGAAAGGGATTGCACACACGAGACCGATGAAACCTAAGAGTTTGCCCCACACGGAGATAGAAAGGAGAATGAGCACCGGAGGCAAGTTCACTTCCGTTCCCACGATCTTCGGAATAATCAGCATGTCTTCGATGATCTGCACCACAAGGTAGATGCCTGCGATAATCAAAAGGACTTCCCAAAAAGGAATTCCCGTGTCTAACGAATAAACGATTCCAAGGAAGAACGCAACCGGCATGCTGGCTACCTGCAAATAAGGGACCATGTTCAAAATGCCGATGAAAAGGCCAAAGGCGATCCCCATCGGGAATCCGATAACGCTAAAGATGACCGAGTAAAGTACGCCCACGAGAAATGCGACAAGGCTCTGGCTGCGGAAATAAGCCTTCATTAAAAGGTTCGTTTTGCGCAAAAGATCCGGTTTGTCATCGGATTCAAGGGGGATTAGCGAGCGAACCTTGCGAGAAATCTTTGGCATGTCGAACATGAGAAATGTCGTGTACATGACCACAAAAATAAGGCTCACAACGGCAAAAATGACGGAAGCGGTTCGAGAGAGCACGCCCAAGGCACCGGGCAAAAGCTTACCGATCATCGACTGCACCGTTTCCCAGAAATTAATGTCTTGCAGGGATTCCAAAAATTCCGTTCCGGCGGTGAACGTTTTTAATTCACTTTGCCAGTCCGAAGGGATGACGGACAGGAACGGCTGCATCCAAGCGCTGTCCGACATGAACTTTTTGGTAAGCGAAATAAAGCGGCTGAATTCCGCACTCACCTGGGGAATGAAGATGAGGCAAAAGATCGTAATCGCAAGGGCCATTAAAATGAGCGTGACGATTGTCGCCACCATGCGCGGAGTTTTCCGCGGTAGCCAGGAAAGCTTCGGTCGCCGCATTTGAGCCCGGACCCTGCACTCGATTTTGTCAACTACCGGATTTACCACGTATGCGATTAAAAACGCCGCGACAAAAGGCGTGAGAACCCCCCGAAGATAATAAATCAAGCAGATTGCGCAAATGACAATGATGACAACGGTAATGTACTTGATTTTAAGCTTTGTGCTTGCCGAGACGGTGTTCGCGAGCGTTCTTTCGGCTTGTGGACGATTTTCCATAAATCTTCAAAATTCCCCAGAGATAAATGCCAGTGACAAGAATTAATATAACTAGGCAAAGGCAACGTGTTAACCGGTTCTTTCCCAAAAGCTCCAATTTTTGGATTTCTATTTCTGTGGGAAGCCCGAGCAGAGCGCCTTTTCCGGTTTCTACCGCAACTTGGACGACCCGGTCCAAGTATAAAAGGGAGTCCGGTTCGACGCCGTGGATGTCAAACCAGATCTTGCTTGTACGGGCAAGGGAAAGCGGAAGGCGATGTTCCGTGTAATGCCTTGTCGCCGGAACGTCGAGACGGACGGGGCGAAGGGTCAAGACGTCTCCCACTTTGGAAACCTTGGGATCTACCGTGTAAAATACCAGTGCCACGTCGGCGTTGGAGCGGAACGTGATGAACACGGAATCGATGTTTGAAAAATCCAAGCCTTGGAGCGAAAGCGCTTCGACGCCTTTCAAAAGGCGAAATTCCACACCTGCATGAGGATGGTAGATTCCCGAATTCAGCGTTGCATTGATCGCTAAAGCGTTATCGCTTTCCATGAATTCGGCGGTTGAAAAGCCGCCTTCCCGCAAATCGGTGTAAATCCGAGGATGTTCAAAATTTTCTTGGTGCGGCCAAAGGACCACAGATTCCGTTTGAAATCGAAAGTAGAAAACAACGATCGCGATCAGACAGACGACGTAGGAAAGAGAAAATCGCCAGGCAAGTTTTTTCATTTTTTCTTTTTCAAAAATCCAAAGATGACGACGATAATAACAAGGCACGCTCCAAGGAAAATGGCGAGTTCTAAAGATCCCGTCCCCTTTGCCGAAATCTGCAAAATCTGGATGTGCAACGGTTCTCCCCGTTTGACGTCCCAGCCCGGTGTGATTTCAAACCGGGCTACGTGTTCCTTGTGACGCTGGCAAAGTTCCTTATCGGCACCGGTCTGCTGAAACCAGAATTCCGGCACGTAAAAATCTTCGAAGGGAATTGTGATTTCGTTTTCCCCAGCTTCCAGGGGAATTTCCTTGAGCATTTGACGGAACGTGTGGAGAGAATCTTCGTTCGTTACGTCCGGGTCATAGGTCCAGACCTTCGCAATGATTTCATTCTTTTTTTCGGAATAGATTTTGAAAACGATGGAATCCACCAGACTCCAGTTTTCGTACCGATTTTTTACCGTATCTTCCCCGCTGAACGTCCAGATCAAGCCGCACCAGGCGCCTTTGGACGTGTCCATTCCTAGAGTGCAGCGAAAATCGAGGACCGAATCCGAAATTTCCATTTTCGAAACCGAAGATCCACCGTCCGAAATGTCATCGTACACCATAAGCGTTTCATGGATACGCAGTGGAAATACCGGAATGGAAAATTCACGTTTTGGAATCAAAACGAAAGCGATAAACAGGAGTATAATCGCGACACATAAGACCCCGACACGCTTCGCCATCGTTTCTCCTACTGTTTTTCAAGAATGTTCTTGAACTTCAAATTGTACTGGATCAGTTCAAAAGAATCTTCTTCCGGATCGCCTGAGCCTAAAATTTTGTCCACGAGTTTTGTCAAAAAGACGATAAATCCGAAATGTTCCTTCTTTTTGGTTGTAACGAGCATCCCGTCTGACGGGGTACCCACCATGCGGCGCAGTAAAACGGCCATGGTCGAAGCCGGAAGATTGAACATTCCGCAGCAGGTGGCAACCTTTCCGGGAATTCCGTAATCCGGGAGCTTGCCGTCTGCCAATTTTTCGCTGTGGTCGATACAACAGGTGTTTTCGTCCGGTTCCACCCAGTCTTCTTTGCGATTTTCTAAGGCTTTTAGCCAAAGAACGCGGGTTTTGTCGAAAACTTCACGGCGGAACGCCATTGTCTTATCGCTCGGGAAAAAAGTTCCGAGGCAATGGGGGCAAATTCGCAAGTCGAAGTGAGAAAGATCGACTCGTTTCGTTTCGGATTTACAGAAAGGGCACGTGGAGTTCATCGTCTTTAGAAAATAGTAAATTTTAAGGTATGGCAAAAATTATCACAGTTACAGTAGAAAATTTCCAGACCGAGGTGATGACAGAGGCCGAAAATCGCCCGGTCGTTTTGACATTTGCCTCTTCCCAGATGCCGGAATGCGCTTCTTACAACGCCATTCTCGAAAAACTTTCCTCGGAGCTCGACTTTACACTCGGCGAAGTGAACCTGGACGAACCGGACAACATGGCTTTTGTCCAGACTTTCCGTTTGCAGTCCCTCCCATTTGTCGTTGTGCTGCACAAGGGTCAAATGGAAGACGCAATCCAAGGGAACCTTCCGGAAGACGAACTGAAAAAGCGTCTTTCCAAGTTCTTCATGTCGGACGAGGACCGTGCAAAGCAAGAAATCGAAGACGCGATTTCTGCCGGGGATTTTGCAAGCGCAAAGCCTTTGATTGAAGCGGAAATGGCAAAGAACCCGTCTGAAGACCATTTCAAAGTTCTCCTTGCAAAGTGCGAACTTTCCCTGGGTGACGGGGAAAAGGCCAAGAGCATTTTAAAACAGATTTCTGAAAACAGCGCCGAATATGCAAACGCCAAATCGCTGCTGGACCTGATGGATCTTCTTGTGGAAGCCGCCAAAACGGATGCTGTCGAAGGGGACGCAGCAACCTTCCGAAACGCCTGCAAGGATGCAGAACGCAAGGATTACCGTTCCGCTCTCGATGGATTCTTCAAACTGGCCCTTTCAAACCCGGACTTTAACGACGGCGCAGCCAAAAAATCCATGCTGATTCTTTTCGGCGTCCTCGGACCGAAAGATCCGCTGACTTGGGAATACCGTTCCAAACTGAACACGTTCCTTTTCATTTAATAGGGAATCATGCGATTAAAAATCCTTTCGATCCTTCTTTTGGCTTCGGCGGCTCTTTTTGCTGCCGAGTTTCCCATTCACAAAGAAGTTCTCGGCAACGGGATGACCGTTTTGCTGTACCCGAACAAGCAGGCGCCAACCGTAAGCTGCCGCCTCTTCTACGTGACCGGTTCTGTGAACGAAGTGCCTGGGATGTCGGGCCTTGCGCACATTCTTGAACATGAGCTGTTCAAAGGAACAAAGAAGGTCGGGGTAACGGATTTTGAAAAAGATTCCGTGCTGATGGCCCAAGAAGATTCCGTGATGGCGCTTTCCCGTTCTGCGGCACTTGCCGGAGATTCCGTTTTGGCAAAGAAGTTCCGTGCCGAATACGATTCTTTGGTGGAAGTAGAAAGACAGTACATGGTGAAGGAAGAAATCTGGTCCGCTTACCAGCAAGCAGGCGGTACAGGGCTCAACGCCTTTACAACAGACCTTGCGACAGCTTACTTTGTGACCCTTCCCAAAAATCGCATTGAACTTTTCCTTTATTTGGAAGCCGATCGAATGCAGAATGCGATCCTTCGAGAATTCTATTCGGAACGGGACGTTGTTCGCGAAGAACGTCGCATGCGTTACGATGACCGCCCCACGGGTCGTTACATGGAAACCTTGAACGGAATCATTTACGAGGCATTCCCCTACCGCGTACCGACCATCGGATGGCCCGCAGACATTATGAACCTGACCCGGGAGCAGGCCGCAGAACATTACCGCAAATATTACAAGCCTCGGAATTCAATCCTTGTACTCGCAGGGGATTTGGACACCCTCGAAACGATGCAACTGGTGAAGAAATATTTTGCAAATATTCCGGCAGGGGAAGCTTTTGCACCGCTAACCGTCAAAGATCCGGAACAGGTCGGTGAAAAACGTTTGACCGTTTACCGCCAAGATGCGCCGAACCGCATCGACATGATTTTTAAAACGCCTGGCATCGGAGACGAATCGCTTTACGCTCTGGACATTGCCGAAGGCGTTTTGAACGGGCGTTCCGGTCGGCTTTACAAGAAGCTCGTGGAAGAAAAAAAGCTCGCTGTGTCCGTCCGAGCCGGAAATTCCGTGAACAAGTATATGTCGGAATTCGCCATTAGCGTTTCGCTTCGACCGGACGCAAACCCGGATACCGTAGAAGCCATCGTTTGGGAAGAACTGGAAAAGTTGAAAAAAGAACCTGTTTCTGAACGGGAATTGCAAAAAGTGAAAAACCGTTCCATGATGAGCCTTATCGAAAGCTTCCTCGATATGGAAAACGTGGCGACTCAACTGGCCTTTTACGAAATCTTTGGAGACTACCGTTTGCTTCTCGACTGGCCGAAAAAGTTGGAATCCGTAACCCCAGAAGCCGTTCAGGACGTTGCCCAAAAAACATTCAAGCACAAGGGCGTCACCGTTGGCCGCCTGCTCAAAGGAGAGGAGCGCTAAATGAAAAAGTCTCTTTCCGTTCTCGCACTTGCGTCTTCCGCAGCCATTGTCGCCTGCGCAGGAACCTCCGAAAAAGAAGCCAAGTCACTTCCTTCAAAAAACATGGAAAGCGTTGTAAGCGAAGCTCCTAAAAAAACGGATTCCCTTCCGGCGACTTACAAAGACATCGTCTTCCCAGAATTCAAATATATTGCCCCGAATGCCGCCGACGCCCGTGTTAAAATTTCTGAAAATATCACGGGTTACGTAATCGAAGACAAAACCCTTCCGCTGATACACTTTAACATTTTCTTCGACGAACCTTATGTAAACGACAGCATCCAGAACGAAGCCGCTCACGAGCTTCTTTCGGCCATGTTTCGCCGCGGCGGTTCTAAAAAGCTTTCACCCCAAGCTTTGGACGATTCTCTTGAATTTATCGCTGCATCTCTCGCCGGTTCCGTCGGAACATTTACAAGCGTAATCAGCGTAGAATGCATGGCCAAGGATTTTCCTCAAATGCTTTCGCTTTCCAAGGAAGTTTTCCTTTCGCCAGCATTTGACGAAAAGGCTTTGGAAATTCAGAAGGCCAATGCGGCAAACGCTTACGAACACCGTTTCGACAATCCTTCCGGAATTCTTTCCGCCTTGGAAAATTATGTCAATTATGAACCGAATCCACGGCTTTGGAACGCCACCGCTGAGGAATTCCGAAAAGTCAAAAGGGAAGACTTGGTGAAGCTTGCCGAAGGACATTTCCAAAGTGGAAAGATTATTTTTGCAATCTCCGGGGACTTTAGCAAAGATTCCATGGTGACGGAACTGAAGAAATATTTTGAAAGTTGGCCCTCCAGTGCAAAAAACAATACGGTCGTTCCACCGCTGAAGCACAAGAACAAGCCTGGCATTTATCTTGTTGACAAAGATATTACCCAGGCGAACATTTCCCTGATGGCGCCTTTTGTGAAGCGTCCCCACGAAGACTATTACCCGACAGCTGTCGCAAGCTTTATCCTCGGAGGTGGAAGCTTCTCTTCTCGCTTAATGACACAGGTCCGTTCCAATAATGGACTTGCTTACAGCATCCACAGCCGTGCCGAAAATGACTACCGCGATCAAGGCTTTGTAACGATCCACTTGCAAACAAAAGTCGAAAGTGCCGCAACCGCACTTCAAATTATCCATGCAGAAATTGCAAAGCTCGCCAAGGAAGGTCCTACCGACGAAGAACTCGCCCATGCGAAGAAAACCCTCATTGAAAGTTTGCCGAGTTTATTCGACACGCCTGCCAGCACCACGGTCCTTTTTGCCCGCGATCAGTTACTCGGCAAAAAAGATTCCCATTACATCGACTACGTAAACGAAATCAATGCGGTGACCAAGGATCAAGTAAAAGCCATGATCGCCAAGTACTTTGATTCGAGCAAGATGACAACCAGCATCGTCGGCCCGGCAGACAAATTGAAAGACGTAGGAACGTTCACGCAGATTTCAATCGACAGTCTTGACATTCGAAAATGAGATTCTACTTGAAACGATACGCGCTTCTATTCGCTCTGCTTTTTTGCACGGTCGCAAATGCCGATCCGACAAAAGACGAGTTACGGCACAACGCCTGTGCCGCAGCCAAAAAATGTTTGGACGTCATTTTACCGGGATGCTCTGTTCCAGAACTTGAACCCGTTGAAAACATCGAATATGACGGAGCGTTCTGCTCGGTATTTTACGATTTGAAAAACCGCGGCATCGACTTGAGAAGTCCTGTGACCAAAGAAATGTTCGGGCATCTCGGGAGCCGTTACCGTGTGATCTACGAAAATTCAGGGGTTCTCCCGGTTTCGGGACCGATGATGAGCTATCTCTTTGACCACTTCCCATTTACGACTGCACTTGTAAACGTGTTCCAGGATACCAAGTACACAATCCATTACAATTCTCCGGACCAGCGCCTTTTTAGTGGAGATAACGGTGGAAACCTGTTTGGCGATTTTTTCTGGGCCATGCAAGACAGCGCAGGCGTTGAAAAAGGATTCCATTCCGTGTTCTACGGAAGCGGCCGATGCAAAATTCTCCGTTGGAATCTGCACGGGATCGCTGTTGCCATTTTGGACATGCATCCGGAAGGTGAAAAGACCCGTTATAAATTCCGCGCGATCGTCTTCCCCGCAAACGCCGTTCTGAATTCCATTATGAAGATGGGCGTTTTCCGCGATGTGGTCAATTCTAAAATCGGTGAAATCATCCGGAACATTTCCGAATCTTCCGAAAGTTACGTTTCCGGAAATCACATGCCCGTGGACTCTTCGAAAGTTCTCCACCAAAAATTCCCCGAAGAACTTGAAGAATTTAAGCAGGTCGCCGCCGGCAAACTGGAATGGACCGTCGGCGATGCCGTTGAAAAAAAGCGCAAACAAGCTCAAAAGAAGCAGCCCGTTTTCGTCACCGAAACTCCGCTCATTTTTAAGCAACAGAATTCCATTTCTAACAAGCCCGCAGGAAATTAAAGTCTATGGAAAACTACGTTTACTCTTCCCCGGAAATGCAGGAAAAAATCGAAGCATACCTTCCTCGCATTACCGAACACCGCCGCGATCTTCTCGTCAAAGTCGTGCAGAACCGTACACGGCATTTTTGCATGGTTCTTGAAGATCTCTTTGACCCCCACAACATTTCTGCGGTTATCCGCACCGCCGAAGTCTTTGGCATTGAAGACGTGCACGTGATCGAAGAGGTGAATCCGTACAAAGTAAACAAATCCATTTTGAAAGGTTCTATTAAATGGATGAACATTTACTTGCACAAAAAACGCATGGCCTGCATGGAACACCTGCGGAAAAAAGGTTACCGCATTGCCGTAGCCAGTACAAACACAAACAATTCCGTTTTGGACTTGGATCTTTCCAAACCCACAGCCTTTTACCTCGGAAGTGAATTCACCGGCAATCATCCGGACACCCTCGCCGCAGCCGATTGCGAATTCAAACTGCCCCAATACGGCATCACCGAATCCATGAACGTTTCCGTCGCCGGCGGCGTGCTCATGTGCTATCTCGACCACTATATGCAGGAAAAAGGTCGCCAAAACTTTACACTTCCCCCAAAAGAACGCGACGAACTGCTCTTAGAATGGCTCGAAAGGCACATAAACGACGAAACCGCTTCAAGCTCGATAGCTCGTATAGGCAACGAATAAACTAAATTAGCCTTGAGATGAAAAAGAATACCAGTTTATATCTCGCAGTGGGACTCGTCGTTCTTCTTGCCATTATCATTTTGATTTTTGGCTTGTTCTTTTTGAACGACAAGGATCCCCGTGAAGTTTTTGACACTTATTACCTGCGTTTTCCGCAAGTAAGCACTTTGACTTTGGACGACCCCGTTAAAATCAACGGTGTAAAGCTCGGCAAAGTCGAAAACATCCATCTAGTCGGCCATCGGGTGCTCGTCGTTGTGCGCATTCGTAACGACGTCAGAATTCCTGTGGGTTCTGAAATCCGTGTGCAGAACATCGGTATCATGGGCGAACGCCAGATCGGTATGATTCTTTGCGATTCGAACGTGAACTACGCTCCGGGCGATACGATCGACGGACAATTCGACGCAGGTATCGCAGAAGCCCTTGGACTTGCCGGCGAAATCATTGATTCCACGAAGATCCTGATTACTTCTGTTCACCAGGTGATGGATTCGACCATTGCAAATCCGGATTTCCGCAACAGGTTCCGTTCCATGATGGACAAGGCGGAAACTTTGGAAAATCGTTTGGCCAAAATGCTTGCAGATACGGATCCGCAGTTAAAGAAGAGCCTCAAGAATTTGAACGATGCTACCGTGAAGGTGAACGCCTTGCTGGATACGACGCAAGCTCCGATCAACAGCCTTCTTTCCGACGCTAGCGGCCTCATTAAAAATGCCGGCGGCGTGGTGGGTAAACTGGATGCGGTCACCGACCGTTTGACAGCGATCACAGAAAAGCTCCAGTCCAAGGATAACACGGCGGGCATTCTTTTGAACGATCGCAAGCTTCACGACGAACTGGTGCAAACATTGCATTCCGCAGACAGCTTGTTCCAAATCATCCTCAAGGACGGTTTGGATATCAACGTGGATATTTTCTAATTCTGAAGAGAGTGGTGGTCTATTATGCAGAGTAAGGAAATTGTTGTAACCAATAAACTGGGAGTTCACGCTCGTCCGGCAGGCATGATCGTGGACATCACCGGAAAGTCGAAAAGCGACGTCAGTCTGGAATACGAGGGAAACAAGGTGAATGCGAAAAGCATCCTGAACGTGATGATGCTCGCCATTACACCGGGTTCTACAGTCAAGTTCACCGCAAACGGTGAAGACGAAGAACAAGTACTCGCCCAGCTGGAACAACTTTTCCGCGACAACTTCCATGAAGAACAAAACGACTAAAAAGCAAAAGATCCGCACCGTACTCGTAGGCGTTGCCGCATCCCCCGGCTACGCTTATGGACCTGTACTCAAAACGGAACGTCGCAAGTTCACCCTGGACCCTTCTGCCCAGCCGACAAGCACTCTCGCAGCCGAAGAAAAACGTTTTCGCAAAGCGGTAGAAACCACCGCAAAAGAAATTGAAGAACTGAAAAAAGTGGCCATCGAACGCCTGGGCGAAGACGAAGCCCGCATTTTCGATTCCCACCTGATGATGCTCAAGGATTCCATGCTTCTCGACCCGATCGTCGAAAGCATTCTCAAAGGAGCGCACAACGCCCGTTGGGCTGTGCACAGCACGCTTTCCGGCCTCATCACCCAAATGGAAAACAGCAAGAACGAAGTGCTCAGCGAACGCGCTTCGGACTTGAAGGAACTTTACAACAGACTTCTGTCTGCCCTTGACGAATCCGTTCCCAAGCGCGCCCCTAAAAAATCCAACGGTCCGTCTCTGCTCGTGGCACATGAACTGACCCCGGGCATGCTCATGACCGTAGACAAAGACAACGTCCTCGGTTTTGCAACGGACATCGGTGGCCGCACAAGCCACATTTCGATTTTAGCACGCGCCATGCAGCTGCCGGCAGTATCCGGTCTGCGCAACATTTCGAACCTGATCGAAGAAGACGATATGCTCTTCATCGACGGTACAGGCGGCATGGTCATTCTGAATCCGAACGAAGATGACTTGAACCGTTTCAAAGAAAAGCTCTCTGTTTACAACAAGCAGAAACAAGAACTTTTCATGATGCGTCAGCTTGAACCGATGACGCTTGACGGCAAGTACATTACGCTTCACGCAAACATCGAACTTCCGATGGAAGCGGATTCCGTTTTGGATTTCGGCGCAACGGGCATTGGCCTTTACCGTTCCGAATTTCTCTTTTTTAGAAAAGGCGCTCCCACCTGCGAAGAGCAGACTCACGCCTATTCCCATATTTTGAAAAAGCTTTCACCGCACCCGGTCGTGATCCGAACTCTCGATGCCGGCGGAGACAAGCTCGTGTCGGATATTTCTGCAACGGACGAAGCTAACCCGTTTATGGGTTGGCGTTCCATCCGCGTGTGCCTTTCCCGCAAGGATCTTTTTAAGGAACAATTGAGAGCGTTACTTCTCGCTAGCCGGGAAGGACATTTGCGCATTATGTTCCCGATGATCAGCAGTCTAAACGAACTGCGTGAAGCCAAAGCGCTTTACCAAGAATGCCGTACGCAACTTTTGAACGAAGGCGTGGAACTGCCCGAAGTCAAAGTGGGCTGCATGATCGAAGTTCCCGCCGCCGTGATGATGGTAGACGCCCTTGCCAAAGAAGCAGACTTTTTCAGCATCGGTACAAATGACTTGATTCAGTTTACGCTTGCCGTAGACCGTACGAACGAACTCATTGCGAACCTGTTTGAACCGCACCATCCTGCGGTTCTGAATATGATTGATCGAACTGTACGCGCCGCACACCGCGAAGGAATTCCGGTTTGCGTCTGTGGTGAAATGAGCTCAGACCCGCTTTCTACGTTAGTGCTTGTGGGTCTCGGAGTGGACGAGCTATCCATGACACCGTGGAGCATTATGGAATGCAAAAAGATCATCCGTTCGGTGAACTATGAAGACGTGAAGGCGACTGCACGCGCCGTTCTTAAAATGGACACGGCAGACAGCGTGAACCGTTACCTACGCCAAAAGTACCTGCAGATGATCATCGATCTGGGCATTTCGAGCTTTATTACTTCGCACGATGTCAAGAACCCGATGGACAAGAATGCTTAAAAGATTTTTTGCTGGATTATTCATCTGTACAGCAGCTTTCGCTGCCGCGGAAAAGTCGATCGACGACCTTTCTGTGCCCGGTTATGAATTTCAGAACAAGGTCATTCGCTATGACCGCAACCAAAAAAATTGCGATTCTTTAGCGAACGGTCTCGAAAAGGATTTTGCTTGCGCCGCAGCCGCCTATTACAAGGGCGACTTCAGCAAATCCCTTTCCGCATATGAAAACCTGATCGGCAAAGATTCTTCCCTCGACAAGAGCATTCTTTCTCGAATCGCCCGTTCTCAATTCGAAGAAAAGCAATATGCAAAGGCGCGTAAAACCCTTTCCCAAGGCGATTCCAAATTCCCGGGAGATGCCGAATGGAAGGAATTCGCCGACCGCATCCGATTGGATTTGACATTAGAAGATCCCCATTTAAAACCGAAGCTCAAAGCGGATTCCATCGACATGTTCCTCAAGAACTACGGAGACGATCCCAGCGTTCCGCGGTTGCGTTATAAAAAAGGCACATTGCTTGAACAGGCCCGTTGGTTTAAAGCAGCGACCAAAGCCTATCTGTACGTCATCGCTCACCCTTCGGAATATGGAGACCAGGCGTGGGAAGCTTTGCGCCGCATTCGCGCCCATTCCACAGACGAAACTCTCGATGAAAAAATCACCTATTCCAACCGTCTTTGCGCTAAAGGCTTTGACGAAGAATGCATCGCCATTGTAGATTCCATTTTAGCAATCGGAACGTCTACAGCAAAACCGCGGGACACGTCAAAAGTTCCGGTATTAAAGACCGTCGAAGATTCCATCGACTGGAGACTTCCCCCCAGTTCCATTGCCATCAAAACGCGCATCACTCTGTGGGAAAATCGCGCTGCCGCATACAAGAATCTGAAAAAAGATACCATCGCCATTCAGCAGTATGAATTTTTGACCGACAGCGTAGAGCCTAGGGCCGGTTGGCTGCAATCCCTTGCACGCCTTTACCGCGCAAATCAAATGGACTCCCTCGCAAGTAAAGTCGATTCGCTTTTCCAAGAAAAATTCCGTTACACGCTTCAGAACGCAAATAACATTTGGGTTCGCGCATTTGAACAGGAACAAAAAGGTCTTTATGCGGAAGCGATTTCAAGCTACGATTCTTTAACCATTCGCCAGTTCAAAAACAGTAAAAAAGTGCAATGGGTACAGTTCCGAATCGCCCTCTGCTATTTAAAGCAGAATAAAATCGATTCGGCAATCGCCCGTTTTGAAAAAGCAAAGGAAGAAGGCTTCCTTTGGAGTTCTAGCGGTGCGCGCATGTTCCTTGGGGACATTTATTTTTCGCAAGGGAAGCTCGACGCAGCAAAAGAAGCTTACCTCGACTGCATTCGGGATTTTCCAGTAGGCTATTACGCCCATCGTTCCCGCATCAAGCTCATCGAAAATAAATTGATGGATTCTACAACGGTCCCATGGCTTGCCCCCAAAGACCTGTCGGATTCCGCAACCATCGCCTGGATTCGCACGGTACAATCCGGGAATTCAGATTCTTCTCATAGCGCAGGGCGCTATCAAATGGTGAAGCGCTTACTCGATTTAGGCTTTGCCGAAGAAGCTTATGACTTTTTCCAGTTTGCCAAAAAGAAGAACAAAGGCCGGTTGGATTTTCTTTATGTTTACGGATCCCTCTTCCTCGCTTATGACGAACTCATTCAGGGTTACGCTCTGGCCCGCCAATTCCAAAACGAAATTCCCCGCAAATATTTGGGCGACGCTCCTCGAAACGTGATGAAGTTCCTTTACCCGAAACCCTTCTTGGATAAAGTCACCGCAGCAGCGGATTCTTCTATCGACCCGCTTTTCGTTTACAGCGTCATGCGTCAGGAATCGACATTCAACTATCTGATTACAAGCCCTGCAAACGCCCGAGGACTTTTGCAAGTGATTCCGCCGACCGCTAAAAAACTGGCGCAGGCAGAAGGAATAAAGCCTTTTAATCCGAACCTTCTTTACAATCCCTACATGAACATTCGCCTGGGCGTCCGCTACTTGAAGGATTTGCTCGTTGAATATGAAAATGACCCGATGTACGTTCTCGCCAATTACAATGCAGGCCCTAAACCCGCCAAGCGTTGGCAAGCGGCAGGAAAGAATTTGCCTTGGGACATGCGCGCCGAAGAAATCAGTTACTGGGAAACTCGCGATTACGTGAAGCGGTGCGTTGGAAACTACTGGGTGTACACCGAAATCTGGGAACGCTAAATGCTGTTTTTTATTCTCACCCTCGGCGCAGCGGTCTGCTTTGCATTTGGAAACGTCCTTGCAAAATCGGGCGTCGCAAAGTCCGGAGAAAAAGCGGACATTCACCATCCCATCCGTTTTATCGTGAGTTTTTTGACTTCGAAACGCTGGTGGACAGGCTTTTGTCTTTCCGCAATGGGAAACGTGGGAAACTATACGGCAATGGCTCTGTACAACTTGAGTCTTGTCAAACCGATTTCCGCTTTGAATCCGGTTCTTACAGCGATTTTTGGCCGAATCTTTTTGAAAGAGCCTATCAACAGGCGCGTGATTGCAGCCATCTTCTGCGTGCTCTGCGGACTTCTTTTTGCAAGTTCCGAAGTGGGCGAAGCCCCCGGCGTGCAAAACATTCCAGCGCTATGCGTCTTTGTGGGAATCCTTCTTGTGTTCGCTTTTACAAGCCACTTTATTTTTAAAAGTCCGGAAGTCGGGGATTCCATTACAATGGGAACCTGTTACGGTCTTTCGGATGTGCTGTACAAAAGCCTTGCAATCGATGCGACGGCCAAAGGAATAGAGCTTTCTGCCGATGAATTTTTGTATTGGATTGCGGATGTGCGCGTATGGGCCTTTGTCGCAACTTACTTGACCGCATTTGTTTTTACTCAGGTTGCATTCTCCCGTGGCAGAGCCTTGTTCGTAATTCCATTCAGCGCGGCCATTGGAGCGGTCGTTCCGATTCTTGCAGGGGCGCTTGTTTTTGCAGAGCCATTCCCACCGGCAAAAATCATGAGCATCACCCTTGTGATACTCGGTTCATGCCTGTTTATTGCAAGCCCGCGGCAAATGATCAAGAAAACTTTGAAAAGGAAAAAGTCCCATGCAGACAAATGATGTTTGGTACAAAGCCACCGGTTACTGCGCCCCGGAAGATTACGACCTCGCCACGTACTTTTTAATGGAAGCGGGCGTCGGTGCTCTAGAAGAACTCGAAACGTCAACCCCAGAACGAACCGACTTCTGCTTTTACACGGGCGACAAGGCGGAACGGGACGCTATCATTGAAAAATTCCCCCAGTACAACTTCACCACCGAAGACGAACCCGCCAAAGATTGGGACCGTTGGTGGAAAGACCGTGCAACGCCGGTCCACGTTTCTAACCGGGTCTGGGTACGTCCGCCTTGGGTAAACTTTACCCCCGAAGAAAAAGATGCCATTCTGCTCGTTCTCGAAGCGAAAAGCGCCTTCGGCACTGGAGATCACGCAACTACCGCGCTTATTTCCGGCATGATGGAAAGCCTTGAAATGGAAGGAAAAACCGTTCTCGACATCGGAACGGGTACAGGCATTCTTTCCATGATCGCCGACAAGCTGGGCGCCAAAAAAGTCATCGGAACGGAAATCGACATGCTCGCTCTCCCCTGCATCGCCGAAAACTTTGAACAAAATGCCTGTAAAAATTCCCGCGCACTGTTCGGCTTTTTGGACACCTTTAACGACGACGCCAAATTCGACCACATTGTATGCAACATGATCCGCACAGAATTCTGGCCCATGTGCAAAGACGTGGAACGCATGCTCAAAAAAGGCGGCCACTTTCTTTTAACCGGCCAGTTGACCGTCGAAAAACATTACGTTCTGGACTGGTTTAAAAAAGCAGGTTTTGAAGTCGTCCGAGAAGAAACGCGTGACGAATGGTGGTGCGTCGACGCAATCCGCATTTAATTTTTCGGAGGTCCCCATGGAACCGCTTCTTGTTCGATCCGCTTTAGGAAAAACAAAAGAGAAACCGGTCTGGATGATGCGCCAAGCGGGCAGAGCTTTGCCCGAATACCGCGAACTCCGCCAAAAATTTCCAGATTTTCTTTCCTTTGTGCGCAATGCGGAAGCGGCTGCCGATGCGACTCTCATGCCCACGAACCGTTTCGATATCGATGCGGCCATTCTTTTTAGCGACATTCTCGTTGCGCTTCCCTACATGGGCTTTGACTTGAAATTTGTCCCAGGGAAAGGACCTGTCATTTCTAACCCGTTCCGTTCCGAAGCCGACCTGCAAAACATTCGTCCAGTAAATCTTGACGTGGATCTGGAATATACGAAGATCGCTTTGCAAAAAGTACGCAAGGAGCTTTCCAAAGAAAAAGCTTTGCTCGGATTTGTCGGAGGTCCGATTACAGTTGCTTCTTACGCCATTGAAGGCGGAAGTTCAAAGGATTTGCACTGCACCAAGGCTCTTTATTACAAGGACAAAAGCGCCTTTGAAAAGTTCGTGAATTTGCTCGCTCAAATGACCGGCGAATATTTGGCAAGGCAAGCGGAATGGGGCGCAGACGCGCTCGTCATCATGGATTCTTGGGCAGGACACCTTTCCCGCGAAGATTACGTTCACATGGCAAAGCCTTTTACCGAAAAAGTCATCCAGATCGTGCGCAGCCGCACGGAAGCTCCGATTTTCCATTACGCAAACGGAGCATCCCATTTGGTAGACACGTTCACCTCTTTAGACGTAAACGTTGTCGGAGTGGATCACCGTTCCGAGCTTTCGGAACTTTTTTACAAACATCCAAACACCATTTTCCAA
>JAGDBD010000113.1 GCA_017959225.1 Fibrobacter sp.
CGGTGGGTCATACCCGTTCCCATTCCGAACACGGAAGTCAAGCCACCTGTCGCCGATGGTACCTGGCCTTCGGGCCCGGGAGAGTAGGTCGCCGCCGGATCCACGGGCCCCTGCGAGAGATCGCGGGGGCCCTTCTTTTTTTTGCGCGCGCCTCCGCCGCGCCGCGGGGGTCCCCTGGGAATCCAATGCACAGTTTGTAATCCTTTTCAGGAAAACTCTTACATCGTCTTCGACGAAGTAAGTCGCGAAGCGATTGTTATCGATCCGGGTTATTACAATGAAGAGGAATTTTTAGAAGCGGACGCCTTTATAAAAGAAAACGGTCTTACCGTGCGGCGTGTTTTGAATACGCATCTTCATCTGGACCATTGCATGGGAAATGGTTGGGCATTACGAAAGTGGAATGTCGATGCCGAAGTTTCTGAAAAGGATCTTTTTTTGATTCAACATGCAGATTATCAAGCACAGATGTTTGGTTTGGAATTGAATGATATTTTGCCCGAACCGAAGCTTTTTTTGAAAGAAGGTGATGTCATTTCTGTAGGCAATACAAAGCTTTTGACTATAGAAGTTCCAGGTCATTCTCCAGGTGGACTGGCGTTTTATTGTGCAGAAGAACATCTGCTCTTTGCAGGAGACGTTCTTTTTCGTGGAAGTTATGGACGAACGGATTTACCCGGTGGAAATACGGCGGAACTTTTTAATTCGATTCGTCAAAAGCTTTTGTGCTTGCCAGAAGAAACGGTCGTTCTTTGCGGACATGGCTCCCCGACGACGATCCGTGCTGAAAAATTGAACTTTTAGTCACACCCTTTTGCTCGTTTGAAATTTGCAATTTGCATTGCAAAGGGAAATCGGTTTTTATTTCGTTACTTTGTAAAAAGAACAAGGAATTTCACTGCCTTGAGTTTATTTTAAAAGGCGAGTGTTTGTGAGGGACTAAAAGGAGATTTAGGATGAGATTGGTCCTTATGTTGAGCCTATTGCTTGCAATGGCGGCTCAGGCTTCATTGACTATACATATTCAATCGCCGTGGCGAAGTGATGCAACGAAATCTTCGTACAAGTTGCATATTCTGGGAAGCCCTACAAACTACAATCCGAGTTTCGATGCTAATTCCAATACGAAGATGACTTCGGAAGGTGACGGATGGTTTGTATACACATGGGAAAAAAGCGTAACGGATTTCCAGACTTGGGAAACTTTTAGCATAAAAATTTGCCCGGATTCTTCGGACCAGAACTATAACAACAATAACTGCGTCGCATGGACAAATGGTTCGGATGCGGTTTCGTTCTCCATCAATTCTCTTTTTGGTTCGGATACAGAAATTTGGCTTTATACGGAAAGCGACGGTTCTTATACGAAGTCTTATGCGGCTCCTGGATCCAAGATGGTTTGGTTCAAGAGTCCGTGGGGAAACAAGGCGCTGCCTCGCATTATCTTTGGCACAGATTCCGTGCTGATGCGTTTTGCAACGGATGACCCTGCAAAATGCGGTTGGTTCTACGGATCGATTACTCCGACCATGATTTCGAACCATCCGTTGAAAACTGCATATTTCGAACGTTATAATGCATCTTATTTGACGGTTCCTGCGGCAGGAACCGTGGACCTTTCGTCTGCCCTTTCTTTGGCGGATACAATCTATGTGGACGGAACCGCTTCTACTTTATCAGCTTCTACGACGATAGGAACTTTGGGGACGTGTTTTGATTCTTCCCGCACGTTGCATATTTACCACCCGTGGAGAACGAATACGTCTTATCGAGACAGTGCGTTCTACATTTCGGTAGACAACAACATTTTGGGAAATCCGACTCGTTTGGATTCGACTGGCGAATATAAGCGCTGGTGGCATTACGATTTTTCGGCGGAAACCGCTTCGAAAGGGGAATGGAGCTCGACTTCTGCGTACTTTAACATTTACCGTGGTCAAAACGACTGGCCTGCGATCAAATATTTTGCGGATGAAAACAGGCCGCTGATTTCTTCTTTCTTCCCGATGGGCGTTTATGAAGCTTGGCTTTTTACATATACGAATGAACGTTACGAGGTTTCGTTTGCCCCTTTGGAAGAAAAAGTGGTCCGCGTCATGAGTCCATGGGAAAACATGACTCCGTCGATGATTGTAAACGGGGACACCGTTAAGATGGGGCCGTTTTCAAAGGA
>JAGDBD010000114.1 GCA_017959225.1 Fibrobacter sp.
CGGTGGGTCATACCCGTTCCCATTCCGAACACGGAAGTCAAGCCACCTGTCGCCGATGGTACCTGGCCTTCGGGCCCGGGAGAGTAGGTCGCCGCCGGATCCACGGGCCCCTGCGAGAGATCGCGGGGGCCCTTCTTTTTTCTGCGCGCGCCTCCGCCGCGCCGCGGGGGTCCCCTGGGAATCCCCGGCCCCGCTAAATGTTCTCTCTGTTAAAGCAAACCGAGCGTTTGCTTTATTGTTTGTTCATCAGTTCCAGCAGGGAATAGAGCCCGTTCTTCTGGCGGAATAAAGGCCAGTTTACGTTCTTCTTCAGGGAGTGCAGAACGGTCGCGTAAAACGACCGGTTTACCTGTGACCGTGTAAAAGAATGGACCTGTTTTAATAAAGGCTTTTTTGGCTAAACCTTGAGCGATCGCATCTTTAACGGCTCTGACTACCGCAGGGCCTGCACGGTGGACTCCATGAAGGTGCAAAATTCGGCGGATAAGGCTCTTTTCGTGGATCGGAGATTCCGCATCCACATAAAATTTCATTTGCAAAATCAAAAGTTTAGAAGCGAGTTCCGGAATAGGAACATCGTGGACGGTCCCTTCGATTTTGGGACGGATAATCTGGTAAGGCTCCACGTGAAATTCTGGAGCTTCATCTGCGTCAGATTTCTTTTCACGGGGTGGAGGGGCAACACTCTGTTCCACGGCAATCGTCGTGAGAACGTGTCCTCGTTCATCATCTGTTGAACGGTACCAGTTCGGGCACCAGAGCGGGATGATTTTCCAGCCGAGGCGTTCGAGCATTTTGGGGCGCAGATAGTGACGGTCTTCTACGGATGCCCGCAAGAAATCGTTTCCTGAATCGGTTTCGATTCCAAGTAAGAAATGTTCCGGGTTATTGGCATCGTGAACGGCGAATTGAACTGCAGCTCCATTATATCCCCAGCCGGTTTCAATCTGGGCTTCTTCCGTACGGATTTCGCTATAAACCTGTTCTTCGAGATGGGTTAATAAGGGATTTGTTTCAAAGATATTTGCATCTTTGAATGTTTCGACATACTTCAGAAAATCTGCGTAAGCACGGACTCCTGCATTTGGAGAAGAGGTTTTTTCCGGCTTTTCGGCAGAGAATATGCGCAGGCTCGAAAGCGCATGGGTGGCGCAGACATTGATGAGCTTTGCGTTGAATCCTTGGCTTGCGATAGTCGTGTTAGGCTCTGCACAGATAAAGAGCGTGTCGCGGTAGTCTCCGGATGCTTCTTCTGGGAGTCGCACGTAGGGATCTCGCAAAACATCTTTAGGTGACACGAAAAATCCCAAATCGGGATGTTCATGGATCTTTTTGAGAATTGCTTGGAATACGCTGGATTTTCGTTCTTCGGTAAAGACGATAATTCCAAGGGACTGCATCGGATGCTGTTCGACATGCTTTGCTGCGGCTTCTGCAATGGCTTGAGAAAGATCTTTTTCGTAAATGATGTGCAGATCGTGTGCAGCGGTGCTTGGCGGCGGCAGTTTGCGAATTTTTTGATTGTAAAAATTCTTGTTTGCGTAGTCGATGAGAATGGGATGCTTGTGCAAAATGTTGAGGGATAAGAAAGAAAGCTTTGCCCCTTTGTAGAGGGAGTAAGCGAGAATGCTTTCCAGCTGCGGTGCAACAAATCCCGGATGTCGATTTTCTCCCTGGGTGGCTGGGAACTGTGGTGTGGGAAGGCTAGAATCCCCTAAAAATACCACACGTTTGGAGCGGAGCAGGGCGGGCATCGCTTGTAACGGCGGAATCGCTTCGCTATCAAGGAGAATGGCCACGTCAAAAATCGAATGTTCCTGGGGGAGGCTTTCCGCAGTTTCTCCGACAGGCATGATTGTCAAAAGCTTCGGATTTTTTTGCAACGCGTCTTTTGCGTACCGCAGATTCATGGTGCAAAGATCATCGGTCGCTTCGCGGAAATCCCTTGCACGCATGGAATGAATTTTTGGCGATGACGAAAAAATCGGTGGGAAAATTTTGCAAGCCCTTTGAATTTGCAAGGAGCTCCAATAGCGGGAGAGTTCTGCAATCAGCTGGTCCTTGTTGGGGAGATCTTCAATGATGGCTGATTCTAGTGCCAAAAGCCCCAACTTTTTGAGTTCGTTCCGCTTGTGCTGAATTTGCGTGTACGCCGGAAGTAAAGAAAGCGAAGATGCCCATTTGGAAACGAGGGATGCCTGTTCGTCTACGGTGTCGCAGTCGATGGACGCGTTAAAGCCGAATTCTTTGCAGAGTTCGGAGAAATCCTTTTCGGCATTTTTGCAGAGTTCCCGCAGTTCATCGGCGTTGCGAATTTGATCTTTGATCTGGCTATACTTGGAAAGGATCGCGTAAGAGAGGGATGCATGCTCCGTTTTTTCTGCTTTTTTGCGGAATTCGTAGAACCATTGCAGTTTTGCTGCAAGGAGAATCCAATTTGTATGTTCAAATTGCCACGATTTACCGAAGAGACGCCCGGCCAAAGCAGACGTGTTCATGTAAAGCTTTTTGCAGTCCTGGAGGCGGATCAGCTGGTCGGTGAGCGCAAGCAGGTCTGCATCTTTTTTCCCCTGTTTGGGATCTTTTAAGGTGCGGAGCAGGGTTTTGCGGGCGCTGTGGTAATATTCGGAAAAAGCTTTGAATGTGCGATCCTGGTTGTTTTTAAGGACTTCACGGGCAGCTCCCAGTTGCATATCGATAGCTTCATCGATAAAGACCGGGGAACCGTTGCGCCTAAAATCGGACCAGGTAGCTCCTGCATCCGGTAAAGCGCGGAGCGCTTCTTCAAAAGTCGCCCAATCTTTAGATTCCAAAATCCAACCGTCGAATGAAGGCGTGGATTCGTTGAAATCGGAAGTGATGGCTCTACTGATGTCTGCAAGATCGGAAATGTGAATCGCCTGGTCAAAGAACAGCGCTTTGGATACGCAATCTGCCAAAGTGACAAGGGTCTGGAATTCCCCATGGACTTTTTCGAGTTTCTGAGCGAGATTTCGTAGCTGAAGCTCGTTCGTCGCATCGAGAGAAACACCGCGGTAGGCTTTGAGCGCCTGTTTGGACTCGGGCTGTTCGAGAGTTTCTAAAAGGTCTTGTAAAAGGCTCTTGGCAAAATGGATGTTTTCGCGGTCAAGAGTTTCACAGCCTGCAAACGTGGAATCCGGCCAGATCTTTTTACGAGAGCCTGTTTCGGCAAGGGTCTTTAAGGATTCGGAAAGGGTACTGTTTCCCGGTGGAATCGGCATGTTCGCTGCGCGATTGTAATCGGTTAGGATTTTTCGCGAAGCGGAAAGACTTTCTCTCGCTTTTTCTAAGGTAATGTCCTTGTATTCGATACGTTGGGGGTTCCAAAGTTTTTCAAATCGGACAATGGAAGCCTTTTTTTTGTACGTGAGAAGGACTTTTTGCCCTTTGGAAACGCTTTCCGAGATAAAGTTCGCCAGAAATTCTTCTTTGGCAGATCCGGGAGGCGCTTCTACAGCGTAAATCGTGTTTTCCGGTGAAAGCGCTTCCAATAAAGCGGTGTTGGCTTCGGAGTCGAGAGTGTGGACGAAATAATGGTCCACAGGGAGAAAACGTTCGTCCGGAGGGAGTTCTTCAATAAGGGAATCTGTGACGTGGAGCCCTTCTTCGGAAAGCAGTTGGGAAAGCAAAGACGTTTCGGAAGGATTCCCTTGTTTCCAAAATTTGCATTCGGTATCTTTGTAAGCGTAAAGGCTTGCCTTGTCATAGAAACCGATGAACATGCCGCGGAACGTGGTTTTCCATTCGGAAACCGCTTTGGCTGCATTTTCGACTTCGGCAAAGTACTTGCGGATGTCGAAGCGGTTACCATCCCAAAAATCATGAGCGGACGGAAGCTCTACAGCCCCGCGGTTCTTGATGCGGAGAGGTACGTTTTCAATGGGAACGGTCCGGATTAAAGAAACATCGAGAGTCCTCGAATCGATGTGCACCGGAACGAGCAGCAGGGGAGCTGTACTCTTCGATCTTAAAAATCCAATGGCTAAGAAGGCGTTCTGTTCACCGGTCCCTTCTTCCATACAGCGCAATGCGTATCGGAAATCGGCAAAAAGAGCGTTTTGCTGTTCAGACGAAAACTGCGGATTTGTGGGCGCAAAGAGGGAAAGGGGTAAAGAAACCGGTTTGTTCAGCCATTTTTCGAAAAAAAGAATTCCGTCTTCGGCAAGGAGCGGTGTCTGGAATTTAGCCCTTGGAGCCACATGCAAAAGACGGCTTTTGGAGCTTAAATCAAAGGATGCATCGCGTAATTTCAGAAGTTTTTGGTACAGATCGTCCGCCATATATAACGGAATATAAATTGAAACTTTTAGAAAAGTCGATTTTTTACGAGTTGAATCGAATCGTTTACAGAAAGGGGTTCTGCTTTGGGAATGAATCCTGCCTTGGCGCAGACTTCACCGAGAAGCGCTTCGGGAGAAATACCCAGTTCCCTTTCTCCACGGATACTTGCCGCGTGTTCCCGTTTGGAAAGCTTTTTTCCAAAAGGGTCTGCGATCAGGGGATGGTGTAAAAAGAGGGGCGGTTCTTTTCTGCCTAGAGCTTCTGCAAGGACGATTTGACGGGAGGTAGAATGCTTGAGATCTTCTCCGCGGACGACTAGCCCTACACCTTCTTCGAAATCGTCAGCGACAACGGCAAATTGGTAGGTCCATTGTCCAATGCGGTCTTTCAAAGCGAAATCGCCACAGAATTCTTTTGGATTTTCGGTAAATGTGCCGAGCCGCAAATCTTCCCAGGTGACGGAAACGTTCGGCGTTTTAAAGCGCACCGCATGATCTTTTCCGTAGGAAAGTCCGAGATTTTGACAGTGACCTTGATAAATGATTTCCCCGTCGGCGTTTGTCGGGTTTGTTTCGAAAGTGAATTTTCGGGAACAGTTGCAGGCGTAAATCAGATCTTTTTTTTGGAGGACTTCAAGAAAACGTTCGTAGCGCTCCGTGTGGGAACTTTGGATGGATTCCGCTTCCCAGGTAAAACCTAACCATTCAAGATCTTCGCGGATAGCGTCGATATAGGCTTTTCGGGCGCGGCTCTGGTCGTGATCTTCGATGCGCAAGCGTACGCGGTATCCGAATTTTTCGGCAGCGGCGTAGACGTACAAAGCCGAAAGCACATGTCCGCGGTGCAAGTAACCGGTAGGACTCGGGGCAAAACGGGTGAATGGAAAATCTGGGTTCATCGATTTATAAGTTAATTAAAATGAGTAAAAAATTTAGAATTTGAAAATTAAAGTTTATATTAGTGGCGAATCCTCTTTTAGGGTGAATGTTGGAGATTTTATGATGAAACGAATTCTTGGATTGGGACTTTTTTTAAGCGCATTTGCTTTTGCAGAAGATATTTCCGCGACGACTTCGAACGGATCCGTGGTGATTCTGCACGATAATGGCCGGTGGGAATATTACAACAACAATTCCAAGGTTCGGGATATTCGGGAATCGGCCATTCCGAAGGACATGCAGACGACGGTTTCGATTGAATATGAATCTCCCGAAAAATTGCGCAAGGATATGCGTATGCGGATGGATGCAGACTTTGCAACGGAAGAAGAAATCAAAGACAGTTTGAGAACCCTTCCGGCAGGTGGAATCGTACATTTTGCAGTCCCGGAATCTCAGGTGCACCGTGGAAATCCCCGCACTTTTACCTATACGGTCTGGGTGGGAAAGAAACAGGTTTACAAAGCTCCGGTTTCGGAATCGCAGGCAGTTCCTTCGGAAACCGCAGGTGTCACGTATTTACTTTCTGTTCCTTTGCACTCCAAGGTCAAAGGAAAGTCGATTAAGGCGCGTGTGGAAGACGCTTACAGTTCCATTGATTTCGATGTTCGCTAATGGAATCCGCGCCTCATATTGCCGTTGTTGATGTAGAAACCACCGGTGGAAAACCGGAATATTCTCGCATTATTGAAATAGGGATCGTTCTTGTGGATGATTGGAAAATCACCCAGAAGTTTGATTCGCTTGTGAAGGTTCCTGTAGAACTTTCTCCCTTTATTCAAAACCTGACAGGCATTACACCGAAAATGCTTAGCAACGCTCCGGAGTTTGACGAAATCGCTTCGAAGGTAGATGCGATGCTTGAAGGGCGCATTTTTGTGGCCCACAACGTGGCTTCGGATTATGGAGCTGTCGGCGGGGAAATGAAACGTTCTGGGTTTGATTTTTCACCGGAAAGGCTTTGTACGGTGAAGCTTTCTCGCCGTGTATTTCCGGGACTTCCGAAATACAGCCTTCATGAACTGACCATGGAACTGGGGCTTCCCGATTTTGGGCAGCACAGAGCTTTGAATGACGCCATTGCAGCCGCAAATCTTTTAATCCATGCGAAGGAAAATGGTGGGCTTCCGCAAATAGAAGAACTTTTGCGGGGAGGAAAACGCCCTGTCTTTTACCCGAAAGGCTGGAACGATGGGACGATTGCCGCTCTTCCGCGGACTCCGGGGATCGCCTATTTTGTGGGAAAGGAAGGAATCCTTTATGCGACAGCGGCACGGAACGTGCGAACCCGCGTATTGGAATTGCTGTCGAATACCCGCAGAAGTCCGTTAAAAGGTTTTACGGACGGTATCTATGACATTCGTGTCAAAGAATTGGGGTCGGAACTTTTGGCAAAGCTTTGCCTGGAATCGGAACTTTCCAAAAAACGTTTCCCCTGTAATTCCGTTGTGCAGAAAAAGCCTGACATCGGAGCGCCTTTGCCTGACATGGCAGTATTTTTACCGGGCCGTTTTATGGGAGACCGCGGTGTTGTGATTGTGCGGAATTCAAAGGTTCAAGGGTACGCCTTTTTGCAAGAAGAAAACGGATATTCCCTTTCGGATATTTTGGAAAGAATGAACCCTTTTGCGCAAGCGGATAACTTGGTGCCGATTTTGCGGCCTGCGTTAGAACGGAAAGGTGTCCGTGTGCAGTTTTTACCGAAACGAAAAGAATTAGACTAGCCGTCGAACGAGCCCCAGTCTTCCGGAGTTCCTTGTTTTTTTGACCACGTCGAGAGTTATTTTTCGACTTCGGCTACGTTGAACTTTGTTTTTCCGATTTTTTGGAGGCGAAACGGCGTCCCTTGCCTGGTACACGTGGCGGAAAATCGAATTTGATTTTCCCCGTTTTGCCGTCGAGCAAAAGGTAAGCATCAAAAAGACGATGGGTTTTTGCAGAACGGAATCCTTGAATCAGATCCGTCTTTTCGCCAACGAGCAGTTTCTTCAAATTATCCGGAGAAATTTCTTTGCCGAGAATCACCTTGTTCAAGCGAAGCCCCGTTTTTTCTTTGTCAACAAAGCTCTTTGAAACGTAAGCGGTGAGGGTATCGTAAACCGGGCTTCCGTCGATGGGAGATTTTCCCAGTTCTTCGCCCAGTTCGATTTCTTCGGAATCCGCATTGTCGAATGCGAATTTGATTTTACCGTTTTCAAGAATAAGCCCAGCGGAAAATTCCATGCCGCGCTTGGAACGGAATCCGGTCAGAGGCCCGATCTTCTTTTTCGTCAAAAGTTCAACGATTTCTTCGTTGGACATTTTTCGTCCGCCGAGAATTTTTCGAATCTGAATGCCGTCTTCGGTTTCAAAGCGGGAAACGCTTTCGTAAACTTTATTCCCGTTGACCGGGCTGAAGGGAGCTTCTTTTTTCGTGTCTTCTTCTTTGAATCCGCGGATGTTTGAAACCATTTGGGTGGTAAGATCTTCGATGCCCTTCATGAATTTTTCGCGGGTTTCTTTGCCCTTTTCAATTTGGGAAAGCTGGAATTCCCATTCACCAGTGAGTTCCGGAGAAGTCAAGTTTTCAATTTTCATGGCTCGGGCCACTTGGATAAGTCCAAAAGCCTTGCTGGTGGGAACGAGTTCCTTGCCATCGCGGACCATGTATTTGTCGGAAATAAGCTTTTCGATGATCGCTGCGCGGGTAGCCGGAGTTCCCATGCCACGATCCTTCATGGCATCGGCGAGTTCGTCGTCCTTGACGAGCTTTCCCGCATTTTCCATCATGGAAAGAAGCGTACTTTCTGTATAGCGCGGAGGCGGATTCGTCTGTTCATCCGAAATGACAAATTCCAAAGCTTTGGCTTTTCCGCTGTTGTCGATGGGAGCTACATTCGCTTCGTCGTCGGAGGATTTTCCGTAGACTTCCTTAAAGCCCGGTGTTTTGAGAATTTTGCCTTCGGTCAGGAATTTTTCGCCTTCGATTTCCGTGATGCGGGTGGTGTTCAAGTATTCCGCAGGCGGGTAAAAGACCGCAATAAACCGCTGGCAGATCATCGTGTACACTTTGAGTTCTGCTTCGGAAAGGGACTTCATCTTGTTGCCGGTCGGGATGATGGCGAAGTGGTCCGAAATTTTTGCGTTGTTGAAAATGCGAGGATCTTTTTTGACCCAGTTGTTTTCCAAAGCTTTTTCGGCGAACTTGGAAAGATTGCCTTCCATGGTGGCGAGGGTCTTTTTGACTGTGCCGACGTAATCTTCGGGAAGCGCACGGCTATCGGTACGCGGGTAGGACGTCAATTTGTGCTTTTCGTAAAGGGCCTGGGCAATGGAAAGGGTTGTCTTTGCGCTGAATCCGAATCGGTTGTTCGCTTCGCGTTGAAGGGTTGTCAAATCGTAAAGCGGGCCGCACTTTTGGGTGCTCGGCTTGGTCGTTTCGGTAACGGTTCCGGTTTTGCCCTTGCATTTTTTTACGATTTCTTCGGCTTTGCCTTCTTCCCAAATGTGGTCCTTGTCGGTCTTTTGCTCCGGGTCGAACCATTTACCTTCATATTCGGACTTGCCCGAACCGAAGGAGCCTTGGATTGTCCAATAAGGCTTGGAAACAAATGCGTTGCGTTCTTCTTCCCGGTTCACGATCATGGCGAGAGTGGGCGTTTGAACGCGTCCGCAAGGCGTCAGTTGGAATCCTCCAAAACGGCTGTTGTATGCCGTGAGACCGCGGGAACCGTTGATGCCCACGAGCCAGTCCGCTTCGGAACGGGACAGCGCTGCATCCAAAAGGTTTTGCATTTCTTCGTGGGAGCGAAGATTTTCAAAGGCTTCGCGGATAGAAGCAAGCGTCATACTTTGCATCCAAAGACGCTTTAATGTTTTGCCTTTGAGACCGGTCTTGCCTTTTTCAAATTCCAAAATGTAATGGAAAATCAGTTCACCTTCACGGCCAGCATCGCATGCGTTAATGATCGTTCCAACGTCCTTGCGACGGATGAGTTTACCAAGAGCCGAAAGTTGAGCCTTCGACGTGGGAATGGCCTTCAGTTGGAATTCCTTAGGAAGAATCGGAAGGGTTCCCATTTCCCAACTTTTATATTTGTCGCTAATTTCTTTTGGATCGCAAAGCGTGACCAAATGACCTAAAGCCCAGGAAACGATGTAAGCTCCGTTTTCGTAATAGGTCTTTTCTTTTTTGAATTTTCCACCGGTTGTGATGGCGCGGGTAAGGTCTGCGGCAACACTTGGTTTTTCGGCGATAACGAGAGTTAATTTTTCTGCGGTTGTATCAGTTTTTTTGACCATTTGAAATTAACCTTTCCACTTAAAATGACCGGCTATTCCGAAGAGTACGGCAAATACGGTAAATGGGGCGTGAATGATTTCTACCGGAAGAAACCATTTGTAAAGTTCTTGCTGCTTAAAAATGCGCAGGCCGCGTTTTTCAACGCAGCTGTCCCCGACGAGCTTGACAAGCACGCCAAAGAGAGTCGCGAGGAAAATTTTAAGGCTCAAAAACGAAAGCACATAACCGAGGGAAATCATACAGAAAAAGATGAAAACCACGGTCAAAAGTACAACGATTTTAGGCGCGTAATAAGTCGTTTTAGAAGCCCAGCGCTTTCGCTGTTCCCAAAGTTCGGGCAGGGTTTCTTTCCCTTGGGTCGTTACGAACGCTTCCGGATCGATGGAGTAGTGCGCTTTCCAAGGCGCTTCCCGGGCGAGCTTTTGCAAAAGCAGATCGTCGTCGCCACTTTGAATTTTTGAAACCCCTTCAAATCCGTGGACTTCTTCGAAAAAACTTCGGCGGTAAGCGAGATTGTTGCCTGTGCTTGTAATGGGCGTTCCCATGGCGAGGGCAGCGGTTCCTGCAATGCGGTAAGCCATGGTTTCTACGGCTTGCATGTTCAAAACCCAATTGGTGCGGTCTTTGGGAAGTTCAATGTAGGAATGTCCTGCGACAAAATCGATGCCCGGTTCGAATTCGCGGATCATGGCGCGGATCCAGGTCGGTTGAACGATACAATCGGCATCGGTCAAAAGGAGAATTTCACCTTCCGAAGCGGCGACAAGTTTTGCAATGGCATTCTTTTTTGCACTTTCTCCCGGTGCGAGTTCAGAAATCGTCACCACGTGAATGCGGTCCGGAAATTTTTCGGCATATTCGGCAAGAATCTGCGGGGTGCGGTCGGTGGACCGGTCGTCGGCAATCCAAATGTCCCAACGGCCTTTGTAAAGCTGTTTCATCAGGGAATCCAATGTTTTGGAAATTCCCGCTTCTTCATTGCGTGCCGATACGAGAATGCTCACCGATGGCAGCGGATTTCGAATTGAATTTCCCAGGTGTACCGAACCAAGGGCTCGGAACATGCGAATTTCAAATATCGCATAGAAGATGGCCGAAAGAACCATCAGGGTGACAAAGGCGTATTCAAAGCAAATCCAAAACATGCACGCTAAATGTAGTTCAAGAAAGTTTTTGGTGTGGGATGTTCCGACTTAAAATGCGTTGCATTTTGCGCAAAAAAAAATTTGTGCGGAATATTCCCACTTTGATTCGGATGGGATTTTTCGTTCCACAAAGGAAAAATTAAAAATCCGGTTTTACATGGATTTCCAAAAATGGGTGCCTACCTTTAAGAGAAAGGAGTAGACTATGAATCAATTCTCAAAAAAATTATCTCTGGCGGCAAGCGTTTTTGGCTGTGTTGCTCTCTTCGGTTGCGGCAGTTCGGATTCGAACGGCACAACATCTGCTACGGATCCCACTTTGGATTCCGATGCCGATGTGGTGAGCCTTTGCGGTGATTACACCACCTATGAAGATGGTCTTGGCAATACATATTGCATCGATACGTCCACTGGCGCTGTCATTTATTCCGTGATGGCAGATGGTTCCGTTGTGTATGCCACTTCGGAAAATCCGTTGGATGGTGATTCTGGATCGGCTGCGGAGTCTTCGGATTCTACAGGCGACGCATCAGGATCTTCGGAAACGGGAGATCCGACTGGGATCAGTTCGTCCAATGCTTCCGCTGGGGAATTAAGTTCCGCTTCGACAGCCTCCAATGCGGTTTGCGGTGAAACGACGAATCCGACTTCCATCGTGGGCAATCTTTACTTCTACAGCGACGCCCAGGGCTCTTATTACTATAACATTGCAGATGCGAGCTGCACCAAGGTTTATTTGAGCGTTGCCTCTTCCTCTAGCGCGGCTGAAGTGGCTTCCAGCGCAACGGTCACCACATCTTCTGCATCGAATCCGTGGCAGGTTTCGTCTTCCAGTGCAACGGGAGCGACTTCTAGCGCAACGGAAGCAACTTCCAGTGCAACAGTCATTGTCGCATCTTCCGCATCGGTGACTTCTACGGGATCTTCTCCGGTGGTGACGTTCTCGAATTCCGGCGCAAGTGTTGAAAGCAACAACAACTGCGTATCGGTGGACGGATCCGTGGTGACGATTCTTTGCGCAGGCAATTATTACTTCTCGGGATCGTCGAATAATGGTCAAATCATTGTTGCTGCATCCACAAGCGATAAAGTTTACCTTTATTTGAACGGTTTGACTTTAACCAGCAGCGACGCTCCGATTTATGCCCAGTCTTCGGACAAGACTTTTATCGTTGCGGTGAGCGGAACGACGAACACGTTGACGGACGGAAGCTCTCGTTCCAATGTCTACAGCTATACAAAGGACGGCGAAGCCAAGACGGATACGACTGGTGCTGCGATCTACGCCAAGGATGACTTGACCATCAAAGGCTCCGGCACTTTGAAGGTGACGGGTAATTACAACAACGGTATCCAGACCGCTAAGGATTTGAAAGTCAAATATGACGATGAATTTGGCGGCGCTCCGACGATTACTGTAACCGCCAAGAACAATGCTTTCAAGGGCAAGAACTCGGTTGAAATCGACGGCGGTGTTTTGAACTTTACAGCGACATCCGGTGACGGCATCAAGTCCGATGAAGACGATGCGACGGAAATCGCCGAAGGTAAGGGCCGCGTTCTGATTACAGGAGGAACTGTTACGGTGAAGGCTGGGGATGATGGCATCCAGGCTTCGAACTACTTCTTGATCGACGACAGCGTCAGCGTTCCGAAGGTGACTGTGAATGCCTCTGGTAAGGCAGTGAAAACGGATAGCGCAGGCGGTTCTATTTATGTGTACGCAGGAACTTTGGATTTGACTTCCACAAGCGATGACGGTCTCCATTCGAATGCCGATGTCTACTTGGAAGGCGGTTCTGTGACGATTAGTGCAGGCGATGACGGCGTTCATGCAGAAACGAATCTTTATTTGAACGGTTCCACGGTTTACGTGAAAACGGCTTCTGAAGCTTTCGAAGGCTATTACATTTATGCAAACGCTGGCATTACCGCGGTATACGGAACCGATGACGGTTGGAATGCGGCAGGCGGTTCCACAAACGAAAGCTCTAGCTTTACGTCAAGTGGTTGGGGTGGCAATATGGGCGGCGCCATGTCTTCGAGCGTTGGATATATCGTCATTACCGGCGGTTATCATTACGTAAGCGCTTCGGGAAATGACATTGACGTTTTGGATGCAAACGGTACTGCAAAGCAGACCGGCGGTGTATTGATCCTTGAAATTCCGTCTAGCACGGGTTCGAGCTCTGGCAATATGGGCGGCTGGGGTGGAAATACCGGTTCTTCCGGCGGAACTTGCTCTACCAATGGTGCAGGCGGTTTGATCGATACCGATAACGGTTATACGATTACAGGCGGCGTTATGCTTGGATTTGGCAGCCAGACGGAAGAATATCCGAATTGCACAGCCACATCTTACACGAACTCGAACTACTACGGTTCTAGCAATGCAGCCTTCAAGCCCCAGGGATCTGGCAGCATGATCCTTTACGGTGGAAGCGTAAGCTCGGTCTCCGTGGTGGATGTTTCTTCGATGACTGCGGTGAACTTCCCCAACGGTTTGACTTACTATTACAAGTAATTTTTCATATCAATCAGCTCAAAAAAGGCTCCTCGAAAGGGGGGCCTTTTTGTGTGAAAACGAGAGAATGGGGATGAAATCCTTCTTGGAACAAAAGGTTTCGTACGGGGTAAAACGTTTCGGCTATTTGCGTAAAAAATGGTTCACAGAGCGAATTTACTGGGAATGATTTCCCACTTTGCGGATATATTAAGAGCGTGAGGTGTTTATGAAGCAAAAAATGTCTTCTTTTAAATGGATTTGTGCCGCATCGGCATTTGCTTTTTTTGCCGCCTGTTCCTCTTCGGATTCAGGAACGAATGTGCAAAACGAAGAATCTTCTAGCAGTGCAGAAACTTTAGAAAACCCGTCTTCTTCTAGTGTTGTCACAGAAACTTCGTCTGCGGGCGGAGCTTCTTCGGCTTCGGAAAATGATTCTGAAAACGATTCGGAAGAAATTTCTGCAACGGACACGGATACGTTGAGCACAAGTACCTGGCTCACCTGGGAAACTCCGAATACCCCTACATCGGTGGCTTATGCCGCTCCGGATTCGGCTGTAATAGTGACTCTTGCCGAAAGCGGATTTACTGTGACGAATGCGGGCATTAAATCGGTTTCCGTTTCGGGTAATAAATTGGTCGTTGGTAGTGCGGGTCTTTACGTGTTTAGCGGCTCCATGAGCGATGGTCAAATTTTGGTGACCGCAGATGACAATGCCACGGTGGAATTTGTTTTTAATGGAGTGCAGCTTGGCAATTCGGAAAACGCTCCGCTCTTCTTGGTGTCTGGCGATAAGTTGAAGCTTGAACTTGTGGAAGGTTCGGTGAATATTCTTTCCGATGCCCGTAATTATGCGTACATGTCTGTGGGTGAGTATACGGAGCAGGATTCCGTTCCGAAGGCTTGCGTTTATGGACGTGAAGATTTGACCATTAAAGGCAACGGTACTTTGTACGTAACCGGTAACTATAACAATGGAATTCATACGAAAGCGGATTTGGTGATTAACGATAACCCGACGATTTATGTGAATTCGGTGAACAATTCTATTAAAGGTAAAGGCTCTGTCCGCATTAATGAAGGGGGAACCTATTATCTGCGCACGGGAGACGGCTCGGGAATTGTTTCAGATAAAGAAACGGATCCGGAAAAGGGCCGTGTCTGTATCAAAGCGGGAACGTTTACGATGGACGTGGGAAATAGCGGTATTAAAGCTTTCTACACGGATTCGATTTCCGGTGGAACATATGCGATCCATTCGGCAGATGACGCTGTACAGGCTTCCACAGTGATGGTCTACGGTGGAGATTTTGACGTGGAATCGGGAGATGAAGGCTTTAACGCCAAGTCGGCGATGTACTTGCGGGGAGGCTCTGCAAAAATCGCCAAGAGTTCAAAGCCTTTTGTGGCTGCAACAGCAATGACCGTTTCGGGCGGAAATTGGCTTGGACTGGGCGGAGGCTTTGCGGAAACCATGGTTCCGACGGATGCAAGCGTTTACACGGTGGCGGCAGAACTTCCGACCGATATCGCTAGCGGTGCAACGGTGACGATCGAAAATGGTTCTGGATCGGTGGTACTTTCTGGGACTGCGACAAAAAATATTTCGTCGATCTTTGCTGCTTCAGGGAGCTTTGATGCCGGCACTTATACGGTTTATGCAGACGGTGCATCGGTATGCTCTTTCACTTTCGACGGGAATACGTTCGTCGCATCGACCTGCTCCGCTGAATGATTGCTTCGCTTGGGAATGTCATTGCGAGGAGCACAGCGACGCGGCAATCGCAAGATTGCTTCGCTCCGCTTGCAATGACATTGTTTATTCGTTCTCTTCGTCTTCTTTTTCTTTAAGAATTTCGGAAGGGAATATGCGAAAGTATTCGCGTTTTTTGTCTTCGAAAAGTTGCAGCATGCGTTCCTGCTCAAATTGCTCCCTGTCAATGTTTTGCATGTAGTATTCGTTGTTTCGAAACTCATGCTTGGTCAGAAGCTCTTTGACTTCGGCAGAAAGGTCTACATCGTCCCACAGAATGTACATGGAGCCGATAGCGCCTTCACCAAAGATGCTCACGTCGAACTGGATAGAATTTGCACGTGTGGTGTCTATGTTCGAAATTTGAGAAGCTTTCTTCGGCTGAAAAATCACCGGATCGTTCGCTGCGAAAACAGCGGAACCGGTCAGGGCGATTGCGAGAAGTGGGCTTCTCCAATTCATAGGCGAATCCTTACATGGCAAGAGGAAGCCAAGGTTTGACTTCGGTGGATGTTTCAGGAAGCATTCCGGCACGTGCACGGCGAATGGCTGCTGCAGCGATCATTGCACCGTTATCCGTGCTGTTGTAAAGGGTCGGGAAAGCAAGACGGACACCGTGGCTTTCGCAATATTTGCCAAGGCGTTCCCGCAGAAGTCCGTTGGCCGAAACTCCGCCGCCAACGATCAATGTTTTGAGACCCGTTTTTTTGAGAGCCCAAATCGTTTTGGAAACGAGGCTGTCGATGATGGCGTCTTCAAGGGAGGCTGCAATGTCGCCCAAATTTTCTTGAATGAATTCCGGAGAGTTGGATTCTACGAAACGGCGAACAGCGGTTTTCAGTCCGCTAAAAGAAAATTCACCGCTGTCTTCGTTTTTAAGCGCGCGCGGAAAATTGTGGAACTTGCGATTTCTACCCTTGGCGAGCTTTCCGATGGTGGATCCTGCCGGATATTGAAGACCGATCAAAATGCCGCTTTTGTCAAAGGCTTCGCCTGCTGCGTCGTCCCGGGTTCTGCCGAGAAGGGTATACTTGAATCCCGGTTCTTCGACTACGAGTTCTGTGTGGCCACCAGAAACGGTCAGCGTTAAATAGGGAGGTTCCAAGTCTTGTTCCGTAAGCCAGGCTGCCGAAAGGTGGCCTTCCAAATGGTTGATGCCGTAGGCCGGAATGTTTAAATCCCGGGCGAGTCCGCGGGCAAAGCTTGCCCCCACGAGTAACGGTCCCATCAGGCCTGGACCGCGGGTGAAAGCGATTGCATCGATATCTTGAAGGGAAATTTTTGCTTCGGAAATCGCTTCTTGGCAAATAGTTGTAATCTTTTCAAGATGGGCACGGGCTGCGACTTCGGGGACCACTCCGCCGTACTTCGCATGTTCCTGAATTTGGCTGTAAAGCGGGTTCGATAAAATTTCAAGAGGATCGTCGCGCAAAATTGCGCAGGCGGTTTCGTCGCAGCTGGATTCAATTCCGAGCCAAATCATTTTGCAATCTCCGTGCGCTCGGTCTGTTGGGAATCTGCCGATGCGTTTGTGGAAAGCGCCGACGAATCGATTTCCGGAGTGGAAGGCGGTACGACAGGAGCTTTCTTTTTCAGATAAAACTTTTCGGGGCGAACCTGGAAACTTTTGACGTCGCTGCTGATTCGGACGGTGGGTTCGAGACTGTCGGCATCTTCAATGGCAAAGCGGTTGAATTCGATGAGCAGCATGATGCCTTGCTTTTGAAGCTTCGAAAGGACGCCTTGACCGCCCGAAACTTCGACGGTTGCCGTTGCAGGTTCAAGAGAATAAAGGGAACGGTCGTACTGCCCAATTAACTGTACAGGGATGTTTCCAAAAGACTTTCGGTCGAGAGGCTGTACGGAGACAGGAACTTTTGCAATGCTATCGCTGGGAGTCACATAGGGCGGCAATTTGGAAAAATCTAACGGGATATGGAAAGTTTCGTCGGTTTCCAAATTCTGCTTGGTAACTTCTTCTGTCGGGATTTCAAAAATGCGGGTTAACGCTTCTCGTGCACCCGAAATCAAAATGGTGTCCGGGTTAGGAGTGGGAACGCCGATAATCGTGTAACCGTCTTTGGCGTCAAAAGAGCCTTTCAAGTGCACCGGAACGGATCTTGTAATGCGCGTGTCGATTTCCACTTCTAAAGCGGCGATCTGGTTTGCACTTAAGTAATGGACTTTGGGAAAATCCGGAGCGACAAAATTTTCTTCGGAAAGGATGATGCGTTCGAGTCCGAGCTGTGCATCGTGCAAATCCACAAGGATTCGGGCTGCCATTTCCTTGGATGTTTTCAGGCGAATCAGATCGATGGCCGTTCCGCTGACGGTAATGGTGATTTTTTGAGCGGGTCTTGAAGCAATGGCTAAGGATTCCGGCAAACGGGTAAAAACCAGTGGCACTTGAATGTCGATTTCCGTGACTCTTGCGGATACGACGTAAAACCACAATGCAAAGCCAAAAATACAGGCGATGATTTTAAGACCGATGTGTTTCATCTCTTTTCCAAAAATAGTTATAAAAAGTTATATTCGTCTGCGTGTTCAGTCAGATCCGTTATCTAATATCCGAAGCTTTCCGAGGCTGGAAAGAACATCATACAGTCGTCTTTCCCTCTTTGGTGACGATTTTTCTGTGTTCGGTCCTATTGGGGCTTTCTTTGGCGTCTTTACTAGGCTCCTATCGCCTTTCCCATGTCGAAGATCGACTGTACCGGGTTGAAGTTTTTTTGAAGAATTCTGTGTCACCGGATTCGTTAAAAAACTTGCAAAATGAGTTGTTCCAGATCAAACAATTTGAGACGGTTGTTTACAAAAGCCCCGATTCCGCCATGCAGGATTTTAAAAAGCATTTTTCGGATGAAATGCTTTCGCTTGTGAGCGGAAATCCGTTGCCAGCTTCTTTTGTGATGACCCTTGCTCCTCGTTACCGGGAACCGGCTGTTTTGCATGAAGTGGTTTTGAGCCTAGAAAAAAATCCATCCTTTGACGCGGTTGAATCTCCGGTTGCTTTTGTGGACCGGATTTCGGAATGGAAATTTTCCATGATTTTTTGGCCGATCGCGACAACGGTCCTGATTTTTGTGACGCTTTTTTTGATCATCGGAAATGCGGTTCGCCTGTCGCTTTTTTCGAGAAAGCTTTTGGTGGAAAATATTCGCTATGCAGGGGGATCTGCGTTCTTTATCGAATTCCCATTTTTGCTAGAAGGGGTGATGCAGGGCGTTTTTGCAAGCGGAATCGCTGCGTTGTTGCTCGGATTTGCGGAGCGCTCGTTAGTCAAGGAAATTCCTGTTTTGGAATATTACTTGTCGGGTTATAGCGCGCTCCTCCTTTTGGTGGTTTTTGCTGTAACGCTTGTTTCGGTTTATTCGAGCTATCGCAGTGTCCGAGAATTTTTGAAGCGGGATGCTTCGGAACATTAGGCGAGTCATGATTTTCCGTCGCCTGATTCCGTTTGTTTTGATTCTTTTGCTGATGGTGGCGCCTGCTTTTGCTGCCAAGAAATCTACCAGTTCGCAGCTTGCGACGCAACGGGCGGAGCTGAAAAAACTGGAATCGAACCTTGCTAAACAGCGCAACAAGGTAAAGCTTTTGGAATCCGAAGAAAAGGGTGTGCTGAACACCATCGCCCTTCTCGACGAAAATCTGAACCGCACCAAGGAATACGTCCAATTGCTCGCCAAAAACGAGTCTACCGTCAAAACGTCCCTTGTGGAATTGAACCGTGAACTGGATTCCCTTGACCGTGAAATTGAACGACGAAACGTCGCCATGCGCCTTCGCATTCGGGAGCTTTACATTCACGGAAACTATGGCCCCGTTGAAGAAATTTTAGCAGCACTTCGCGGAGAAACTTCACCGGAAGGTCAAATCTATTACGTGAACCGTTTGCTTTCGGAAGATAAGGAAAAAGTGGAAAGGCTTTCATGGCTTTTACGGGAACGTGCCTTAAAAAAAAGAGAAGCTTCCGTTCGACTGTCGGAACTTCATACTTTGCAGAGCAAAAAAGCCGCAGAAGAAGAAGGATTGAAAAATCAGATTCAAACTCAGGGAAACGTTCTTGCCACAGTCCAAAAAAGCAAAAATTTGCAGCGTAAAGCGATCCAAGAAATCGAACGAAACCAGAAGATGATGCTTTCGCTCATTCGGCAGCTGGAAAAAAAGCGTGAAAAGGAACTGGCTCAGGCAAAAAAGGCAAAACAGAAAAAGAAAAATGCAGAAAAGCCCGGGAAAAAACTGGTCAAACTTCCCAAGGAACCGGTTAAACCCATTGGCCCCAAATGCATGCCGTTAAACGGAATGGTCATTAGTGAATATGGAATGCATGAACATCCGGTTCTTCACATTATGACGCGTAATCTAGGCGCAGAAATCCGTGGCAAGAAGGGTGAAAAAATTAAAGCGGCAGCGGCGGGAACCGTTGCAATGGTTACGGAAATCGATGGCCGTGGACCGACTGTGATCCTTGAACATGAAGGTGGTGTGTATTCCGTTTATGGTCACATGAGTGCAATTCGTGTAAAAGAGGGCGACAAGGTCAAAAATTGCCAAGATATTGGAACGGTGGGAGACATTGGTTCGTTAAATGGAATTAAATTGTACTTCCAAGTTAGCGAAGGTACCGATACAGTGGATCCTTTGCAATGGTTGAGTAGAAAATGACGAAGTATTGTTTGCAAGGTCCGGAATCCCAGAAAGGCGCTCGACAGCTCCTCGAGAATGCGCTTGTCGAAAATCGATTCCCGCAGGCAGTGCTGATTGAAGGTGAACGGGGAATCGGAAAAAAGGCGTTGGCCATTGAACTTTCGAAAACCCTTTGTTGTACGGATTCTGAAATAGCTCCTTGCGGTCACTGCTTTGGCTGCAAATTGGCAATGGATCCGGGGAATGTTCAAGGATGGGTGATTCCTTTGGAAACCGCCGAAGCGAATGCGAAGTCTGCAAGTTCGGTCAGTGAAAATTCCAAGGCGAAGACCGTGGAAGATTACAAAGCGGGTTACGTTGCCGAAATCTTCAAGAATCCTTATTCTACATCCATTATTTCTAGCGTCGCTCAAATTTCCGTGGATCAGATCCGCGGCATGATGTCGCAGTTCTCCCGTGCAAGCGAAGGGGTTCGCGTGGTGATTATTGCCGAAGCGGACCGGATGAATGAAGCAGCGGCGAATGCCCTTTTAAAGACTTTGGAAGAAGTTCCGACAAATACCTATTTCATTCTCACGTCTTCGGTGGCAGGACGTTTGTTGCAGACAATCCGCAGCCGTTGCTTGAGCCTTCGACTTCCGCCTTTGACAAATGCCGAAGTGGAAGAAATCGTTAAAAATACAACGGGAGAAACTCTTTCTCCGGATGCGCTTGGCATGTCTCTTGGGTCGCCGGGCATGGCCATGTATTACAACGAAAATATTGCGGAAAACGAAACCATCGCTTTTGAATTTTTGAAAGACAGCGTGGAAGGAAACTATTCCGATTTGTTCTTTGAACTGGATAAGACATTTCCCCGTGGAACGGCGGCTGCCGATGCTGCGGTGATGATGCTCGATTTTCTTGCGTTCATGGTGAACGATGCGCTTCGTCTTTTGGCGAATGAACCGGTTCGTTTAACAGATCGCCGTGAAAGCCTAGAACAGTTGAATCTGGGACGCTTTGGCGCTGAAGCTTTGGAAAAAGCCATCCTGGATATTAATTCGACTGCGGCAAAAATTGCAGGTCGAAAAAATTCTGCGATTGTCGCTTTGCAGACGCTTTCCATTGGTTTATTCGAAGGGTATAAACGATGAATGCGGAACTGCTTTCGACGTCCATCGCGCACACGCTGAACATTCCGCATTTGGTAGCGCGCATTCTGGTGGCGCGAGGCGTCGTTTCGGTTGCGCAAGCCTATGAACGCTTGTACAGCTCACCTTCTCACGTGCTGGATCCGCTGTCGGAAGATTCGCCGATGCACGGGATGAAAGAAGCTTTGGAATGGATTGAAAAAGCAAAAAATTCCGGTGAAAAACTTTGCATCTTTGGCGATTACGACATGGACGGTCTCACGGGGACGGCTCTTTTAAAACGAGGCCTTTCGGAAATCGGAATCGACGCTTCTTGGCATTTGCCGTGCCGTTTTGGCACAGGCTCTGGATATGGACTCTCGAAAGAAATCGTGGACCAGATGCTTTCGGAAGGGGTCAAATATCTTTTGACCGTGGACACGGGCATTACTGCCAACGCAGAAATTGAATATGCGAATTCGAAGGGCATGCATGTGATGGTCATCGACCATCATGAACCTTCTGGAGATGGCCTTCCCCAGAGCGATGTTCTTTTGGATCCGTGTCAGGAAGACTGCCGCTATCCCAACAAATCCCTTTGTGGTGCTGGGGTTTCATACAAATTCATCGATGCTCTTTTGAAAAAAGAAAATAAAGGCTCTGGTGAAAAATATTTGGACTTGGTGGCTTTAGGAACTCTTGCTGATCTCGTAGAAATGACGCCCGAAAACCGCTACCTGACGCGGCGCGGGCTTTCGATGCTCATGAACAGTAAATGGCCCGGCGTAAAGGAACTCTGCCGTCGCCAGTTGGAAAGTTCTCCCTGCGTCGGTGGTCAAGACGTACTCTTCCGAGTAGCTCCGATTATGAATGCTCCGGGACGCATGGATAAACCGGATGCGGCTCTCGAACTTCTTTTGTGCGACAACGTTTCGGATGCTTCTGTGATTCTTTCAAGGCTTTCGAAGTATAACGACTTGCGCAAAAAGACGGAAGCGGAAATTTCGATGGCTGCAATCGATTGGGTCAAGGAACGTTATGGTGAAGATATTCCGAGAGTTCTGGTCGTCGATGGAAAGTCTTGGCATCCGGGTGTCATTGGAATTGTTTCGGCAAAAGTGGCTCAGGCTTTTAACCGCCCGGCGGCAGTTCTGACTGTGGAAAATGGAATTGCACAGGCATCGGCCCGAGCTGTTCCAGGTTTTAACTGGCACAAGGCTCTGTTTGAAGTCCGGGATCTTTTTTTACGCTGGGGCGGGCATGCAAACGCTGCGGGATTCAGCTTGAAAGAAGAAGACATTCCGGAACTGCGGGAACGCTTGCAGAAACTCGCTGACGATCAAAATTACCAGGCAGACGAAGAAGCGAAAGAAGAAAATTCGGAACGCATTCCTGCTGCATTGAACGAAATCACTCCGGCATTCATGGCGGCTGTGCAAGAACTCGAACCTTTTGGCGGAAAAAATCCGTACCCGATTCTCTTTGCCGAAAATGTGCAGGTTGAAAAACTCCGCGAACTCCGCGGTGGGCATTTGCAGTTAAAGCTTTCCCAGCATGGAAGTCCGGTGTTCCCAGGCATTGCATTTGGAATGGCAAATGCCAAAAAGCTGATTGAACGTCAGCACAAAAAAGTTTCTATTGCGTTCGAACCGATTTGGAATGTTTACAACGGTCGAAAAAGCATTCAACTTTTGGTCAAAGATATTTGCGAAAATCCGAAATCTTAAAAGTGATTTTCAAAATGAAAAAGGTTCCTCGTGGAGGAACCTTTTTGCGTTCAAACGAAATGTTTTAATCTTCGCTCTTGGGAGCCGGAGAACGGAGAATTTTTACAAGCTTGTCTTTGCATTTATCGATGAGAACAAAAGATTCGAACATGCGAGCCTGACGCCACTTCTTTTCGAATTTTTCTTCCCAATTGATTGCGACTTCTTGGGGATTTTCTCTGCCTTTTTGTTCTTCGTTGCGGTACCAGACTTCTTTGCTGATTTCTTTGATCAGGTCTGCCATGTCGGCAGCCGGCTGCAACGATCCGCGGACGAGCAGATAGGCGCGGAGGTTGTCAAGAAGGACTTCGTCACTGGGAGTGGCGCTGTCTTCTTTGGAAATTGCCCAGACACGATTTTTATGGCGCTCCGCAAAACCGAGCAGACGCTGTTCGATCTTTGCCAGTTCGCCCTTTTCATATTTGGCTTCGACCGCTTCCAGCGGATAGTAGATAGAGTCTGGATAGTATTCGATCATAAGCTTTTATCGGTTAATGCCCGGGGCGGGACTTGAACCCGCACGACCTTAACGGCCAAGGGATTTTAAGTCCCCAGTGTCTACCATTCCACCACCTGGGCAGGAGTGAACATTCCAAATATAGAAAAAAAAAGCCTTGATACAATCGAAAAGTAAAAACTTAGACCCGATTTGCTAAATCTCGTCCTTGGGCAATGCGCTTGGCCATGCCGATTCCGTCGATTCCATTTCCGCCCATCAAAATGCCCGGGTATTCTTTTTCAATACCCTTGTAAGCTTCTTCGCGGACCGGAGTCTTTAAATCGTATTGCGGAATCGCTTCTGCATGGTGGGTGACTTCGAACAGATCCGGTTCCATGTGGGGAATCTGCATGATGTCGGCCACATCCTTGCTGACCATTTCCCGGAACTTGTCTTCGGGAAGGTCCATAAAGTCCGGGTGGCGAAGACCTCCTACGAAAACGGAGAGCAGGGCGCCGCCCTTTGGAGCTCTGTTTTCGAAAAGGGTGGACATATACAGAATCCCGAGAATGTTACGGTGTTCTTTGGAAGGCATCAGTGCGCCAAAGCCGTTTAATGGAACGCCTTCCCATTTCTTAAAACCGATAGCGACTTCGGAAACCTTTGCATAAAGAACTTCCGATGCTCCGGGGAACTTTTCTTGCGCACAGGGAAGCGCTTCAAAAACGTGGCTTGCACCGGCGGTAAAAATCACGTTGTCGAAAGGACCGTAGGAATCTTCACCGGCGAGAATCTTGTATTTGCCGTTTTCCGGTACGACCACAGGATTTTTCCCTAGAACAAAATTTTCTTTACCGATGGCTTGTTCCAAATGTTCCGCCAAAACGGAAAGTCCGCCTTTGGTAGAAAAGACTTTTTTGGTCGCTTTCTTGTTGCGTTCGGGCTTCGGCTCTTTCATTTTCGCAATGGCGCCCCGAATAAAACTGCCGTGATCCTGTTCCAAATTATACAGCTTAGGAAGGGCGTATTTGGGAATCATTACGTCAGGATTTCCTGCGTAAACACCCGAAACAAAGGGATCGATTGCGTAATCGAGAATGGACTGACCTAAACGGCGACGGACCATGGTCGAAAGGTTTTCGTTTGGATCTGTGCCCCGCTTGCGGAAGGGTTCAAAGGGCATGCCGAATTTGTCTTTCCACGAAAAGAGCGGCGTAGTGAGTCCGCTGACAAGTCCCGAAGGAAGGGGACGGAGCTTTCCGTGCTTAAGAATGTAGCGATTCCCTGCAACGCTCGGAGCTTCTTCTAAAAGATCTTTGATGCCTAAATCTTCGTAAAGTTCGGTGACTTCAGGAAGGCTGACGGAGCCCGTACTTGGGCCGGTTTCAAAAATGAAGCCGTTTTTGTGGACGGAGTGCATCACGCCGCCGACGCGGTCCATTTTTTCAAAGATTTTTACAGAATTTCCGTTTTTTTGCGCGTAAAAAGCAGAGGAAAGGCCGGTAATGCCGGCTCCGATAATAGCGACATTCTTCATAAGTGGCCAAAAAATACAAAAATGCAGAATAGTTGTCTTCGGACAACGGGGAAATCGCAAAAAAGGTGATAAATTGCATTTTATATACGATATTTAGAATGGTGGATTATAAAAGGATGTGATATGGGAAATTTCTCTTTTTTAAAAAGCGCCCTTACAACGCTTTGTGTTGCGGGTAGCGTTTCTTTTGCGAGTTCGGTAGCGGTTCACGACCCTTCGGTGGTCCTTGTTTACAAAGACGCTTCCGGAAATTCCTACCCGGAACAGGATGCTTCAAAATCTAGGACTAAATATTATTACATCTTCGGAACGCAGGGCGCTGCCGCCTATTCCAAGGATCTTCTCAACTGGACAGAATTCACGCCGACTTATTCGGTGAACGGATCCCTTTCCACGGATTTTTCAAAGATCATCAGTGTGGGCGTCAACTGGTCGGGATGGACAAACAGCACCGATGCGAAAACCAATTACTGGGCTCCGGACATCATTTGGAACAAAACATTAAAAAAATGGTGCCTTTATTATTCGGAAAATGGAGACGATTGGAAGTCGTCCATCGGCCTTTTGACTTCAAATAAAATCGAAGGCCCTTATGAATATGCAGGAACGGTTGTTTTTGGCGGTATGGACGCTGCGACAAGCGGAGCGGGGAATGATGACTATAAAAAAGTCACCGGTTCAAGCGAAATTGCGCAGCGTTATTACATGCGAAATAACGGAACTTATTCATCGGGCTGGGATGGCGGCTATGGCGTAAGCGCTATTGATCCTAATGTTTTTTACGATCAAAGCGGGAATCTGTGGCTTTTATACGGATCTTGGTCGGGTGGACTTTTTATGCTAAAGCTTGACCCGTCCACAGGTCTTCGCGATTATTCTTACACTTATGGAACTTCGGAAGTTTGGAGTGGAAGCGCTTTGCAGTCCGACCCTTATATGGGTATTCACGTTGCGGGCGGTTACTATGTGAGTGGGGAAGGCTCCTATGTGGAATATATGAAGGATGCCGATGGAAATGGTTATTACTACCTGTTCATCAGCTACGGATTTTATTCTCCGGATGGCGGTTACACCATGCGGGTTTTCCGTTCAAAGGATGTGACAGGCCCGTATACGGATGTGTCTGGAGATGCGGCGATTTTTTCCAAATACATTTATAACTATGGAACAAATACCACATATGGATATCCGATAATCCAAGGGTACCGTTGGAGTTTTTGGGATACAGGCTCCGGTGAAGTCGCCGATGGTCACAATTCTCTTTTGACCGATGACGACGGTCGTTATTTTGTTGTGTACCACCGCAAGATGACGAACGGAACGATCTGGCATAACGTGGAAGTGCATGAACTTGTGTTTAACAAGGCTGGGTGGGTTGTGGCACTTCCCTTTGAACATCGCGTGGGCTATGGACTTCCCGATTCTTCCATAGCTTTAGAAGATATGGCTGGGCTTTACCATGTGATTATGCATGAGCCTTATGCCCAGGCAGATGGATCGACTCCGGTGAATACAGAAAAGGAACTTTATTTGAATGCAGACGGAACGCTTTCGGGCGCTTATTCGGGAACGTGGAGTTACGATTATGCGAAGGGTCGGCATTTTGTAACGTTCTCCGTTTCAGGAACGACTTTTAACGGTGTCATGGCCGTTCAGCTTCAGAATGACGTTTCTAAAAAGACGGTTACGTTCAGCGCAATGAATTCCGCTGGCGAACGAACTTTGTGGGGATACCGCGTTCCGGAAACGGAAAATTTGAAGGTGACTCGCTTTGGAAGCGATAGCCGAAAGATCATCGGTAAAACGGACTATTCCACAGCTTGGAATGCCTACGATGAATTTTACAAGGTAACTGTTCCCGACAGCTTTGCCGTGGAATATAAGTTCGTGAATCACACCGAAGCTCAGAACAATTACAACAATTGGATTCTTTCTTTTGAAAATGGAAGCGAAAGATGGTACTTGCGCTCGGACTTGTATTCGCTTGAATCCTTTAGCGGTTCGACTGTAGGTTCTGTCGGTACATGGGGAAACGATTGGGCGCGTTTCCGTGAAATGTTCCAGAATGCAGAAGTCACGTTAAAAGCGAAACGCAGCGGTACGACGATCAATGTGGCTGTGTACATCGGAGATTCCCTTGTTTCGAGAAATTCGGCAACGGCGACACCTTCGGGGGATTACACGATTTACTTAGGCGCAGATGCTTCATATCTGGAAGTTTCTAAAATCGCTTATGGAGAAAATAATTCGAGAAGCCTTGCCGGTGCAATTGATGATGGAGGCGTTTACACGTCTGCATTCAACACGGCGTTTACACCGACGTACAAAGCTCCGGCGGGAGATTTCACCATGAAGATGAAATTTGCAAACTATGCCAATGGCGAAGGTTCGGACGCTTGGGATAATTTTATTCTTCGTGAAATTTCCGGATCGAAAACAACACTTTTCCGTGCAGACGTTTACGCTATAGACGACATGGGTTCCACGTCTTTTACATCGGATTGGGATTGGGCAAATTGGAATTCAATTATGCGGAATGCGCAGGTGGAACTTACCATTTCCCGTTCTGGAACGGAAATTGCCATTGCCGGAATTATCACTGCGGAAAATGGCGAAGTCTATCATTATGGCGCTTTGCAGACCGGAGCTCCTACGGGTGAAGTTTCCTTTGGACTTTCCGTGGAGCAGAGCGCTGTGGATCTTTTCCGTGTCGAAAGCGTGGAAACGATTGGCACAGATGAAGATGATCGGACGTTCTTGATTGCAAAAAAAGCGAAGAATACCAAAAACTCCCTGACGAAAGTTCGGAAAAATTCTCAGATCTTGTTGCAGAAGGGAACTTCTAAAACGTACCGTCTGAACGGCGCTCGCATGCATCGGTAAAAATTACACATCCAACAACCACACAAAGCGTTCCTGGGAATTCACCTGGGAACGTTTTTTATTCCGAAATTTTAGATGCGGCTTTTTTTACGGTTTCTTTTGCAGAAGTGGAAGCCTTTTCGGCTGCATGGTTCACGGCTTCTTCGGCAGCTGCGCTCGCTTTTGCTTTGGCGCTGTCCATGGTTTCGGAAATATGGTCGTTGATGGATTGCCGAATGGAATTTTCGGTATCTTGAATTTTTTGACTGACACCGGTTTTGTGAAGCGCATAACGGTAAGCGCTATAGGCAAAAGAAGAATCTCGGGTAGACATTAACGATCCGGAAAGGGGTAAAATGTAGAGGGTAGAAAGTAAAATGACGCAGGGAATCAGCCCTTTGATGAAACCTAAAAATCCACCGCCGAGAGCGTTCAACAAAGAAAAATGCCGCTTAATGAATTTGTTGATGAAATGTCCCAAAATGCGTAACAGAATGAACGGGACCAAGAATCCAAACACCTGCGTCAAAATAACGAGAGTCGTTTCTGAAAAATTGAAATTATTTGAAAGGAACGGCCCTAAAAATTCGGGAGCGTAAATGACACCGATAGCACCGCCGATCCAAGCGATCAAATGAATAATGGATTTTGCAAGACCGCAAAAAATCCCGATTCCCGTTAAAATTAAAAGAATGGAACCGCAAAAAATATCTATCCAGTTCACTTCCATAAATTAGCTGTAATGGTTAGCTGCAAATGAGAGCGGTGATAAACGAAGCGAGAAGGGCGCCTGCAGCAGCCCCAGCGCCTAACCCGATTTTGAGCATCTGCATTTTGGAATTTTTCGGCAGTTCCGGCAAAGGCTCGTTTCGCATGGTGGCTTTTAGCCATTCGCGGCAAGGAATGTCTAACTGCCGCGGGTAACCTTCCATAATGTTTGCAAGGGCATCTGCCGCTTCTTTTGTAGAATGGAAACGGTCTTGAGGCTTCTTTTCAAGGCATTTTAAAATCCAGCGGCGCAGACTGTATGGAACTTCCGGCGGAAAATTCTTGATTTTCAAGTTCAGGTTCAAAATATACTGGGACGTCAGCTCCATGGATTCGCCGCGGAATGGATTTTTTCCCATTACCATTTCGCAAGCGATGATTCCTAAGCTGAAAATGTCCGAAGCGTAAGTGACCGTAAAACCTTTGACTTGTTCCGGGCTCATGTAAGCAGCGGTCCCGAGAACGCTACCGGGAAGCGTCATGTCTTGCCCCGGATTTGCATCACGGGCAATGCCGAAGTCAAGCAGTCGAACCCGACCGTTTTTTTCGACCATCATATTGGACGGTTTCAAATCTCGATGGATAATCTGATTTGCATGGACGCAGATCAGAGTTTGCAAAATTTCGTGAATTAAGTAGAGTGAAACCCAAATGGGCGGGCGGCTGTTCACGTCTAAAATCTGACGGAAGGTGGCGCCGTCTACATATTCCATTGCCAGGGCGAGTTTTCCGGTACGTTCTTGCCAAAGGGCATAAGGGTGCACAATATTTGGATGGTGCAGTGCGGCAAGAATCACACATTCCCGCTTAAAACGGGCAATCAGATCTTCATAACCGCGAAGGCTAGGAAGCATTTGCTTTACGACAACGCGACGGCAAAGCGAAGGATCTTCGCAAAGCCAAATATCGCCCATAGCGCCTTGACCGATTTTTTTGATCGGAGTATAGCCTCCGATTTTGGTCGGAGCTCTGCGCTTGCGAGTGGTTTTTGTCCCGTCTTTGGTCCCTTCTTGGGCGTCAGTGGTGTCGTCGATAATAGATGCCATAATCGGTTTGAAATATAGAAAATCGGATCTGCTAATTTCTGTCATTTCGGGGTGTATCCCCGCGTCAAAATGCCGCTTTTGTAAAACAATTTTTTATTTCAAAAACTGGAGAGTTGTTTATATACATTTGGGGGCGGAAGTGTGGTAAGAAAAAAAGGAGATCCGCTGAATGCGTCGATACGGATTGTTTTTTGTCACCCTGTGTTTAGCTGTTTTTTGGGGGTGCAATTCGGAATCGCCTTCCTCGCCGTCCGAAGACCCGACTTCTTCGGATTCCGTTGAAATTTCGTCGGTCTCTGCCGAATCTTCCTCTTCGGTATACGTCTATGTTCCGGGATTTGACCCGTGCCGCTTTAACTTTGGAGCGGGCTGGCAAGCTTCCCATGAAGACTCTTCTTTTTACGCAGGCCTCGATTACATTTCGGTGTGGCTTGGTGATAACGATTTCTTCAACAGCTTTGAAAGCCGCATGTTCGATGTGGCCACAAAAGTGCAAGCGACTCCCATGATTTATGCCTATGTGATTGCGGAATTTGGCAAAGATCAGGGCCTTGTGGACTGCGACATTTTGGATGAAAACAAACAGTACGTAACGCCGAACCTCTGCACGGACGGTGCAAACATCATCCGGACATATTTCCAGGATTCGATTCTTTACCGCTATCAGCAATATGCCAAAGGCTTCCGCGAATATATCGAAAGCAATTATCCGGTGGGAACGGGCATTGCAGAACTTCATGCCATCGACCCGGATACCGCGCAATTTATTTGGCTCATAGAACCGGATTTTTATCAATATTCGGTGGCAGGTTCCGATCAAAAACTCAAGTATGACGGAATCGCTCAGAATGGAGGTGGAATTCCCGAAGCGACTTTGGCCGCCATGTTCAACATGATCGTCGATACGATCAAAACGTACCTCCCAGCTTCTAAAATCGCAATTGATATTTCTCCTTGGGCCGAAGATCAAAAAGCTTGGTACGCAAATTTTGATTTGAGCCGTGTGGACTTTGCAAGTACATCGGGCGGAAGAACCGCTGCGACTCTCGAAAAAATTCGCGCCGGTAACAAGACGACTTGGGCAGAAATCGCAGAGCTTCTTGGAAAGCCGATCCTTGCCGATGCCGGCTATGACGCAGGCGGTGCTGGAACCGGATACAGCGCCATTTGGGGCGTCGTGGAAAATTTGAACGCCCGCATTGCGAACGGTGTTATCGGTGTAACGCAAATGGATGCGGATGAACTTTACGCAGCCCGCGTGGATTCTATACGCTCCCAGCTGAATCCGACGATCTGGTGCAACGAATAAAGATTAAGATTCGCCGATGGTGATGATGTACTGCGAAATGGTGCGGTCCCATTCATAACGGAACTGGTACGCGTTTCGCACAAGATAATTCCAACTTTCTTGATTTGTGCTGTACAATTGTACAGCGTTTTTTAGTTTGCGGATCATCTGGTCCGGAGCAGCGGAATCATCCACGAGCATGGCATTCGCCCGTGCAAAGTCTCCCACGTAATTCGTGAGCAGGTTTGCGCAACCTACGTCGTGGCCGGTCAAAGGAATCGTGCCACAGGCGAGGGATTTTAAGATCATGCTTGCGGAAGGTTCCGTGGGGTTTGCCGTAAACAAAATGTCAGAGCCTGCCAGAGCCTGCCGAACGACCAGGTTGTTTTCTTGTTCGGTGTCGAGAACCGCCATATGGGAATGGGGCTGGTTTGCTACGGAGCTGTAGAAGTTCCATTCCTGCGTACCCGGAATGGCTCCGACGACTACAAAAACATTTAGCTTGTTGATGTCGCCGAGAAGGGTGGCTAAAGTTTCGGATGTGCGTCCGGATTCTTCGCCTAGATGGCAGAACATCACCATGCGGTTGTCAAAATTTTTTCCAAGGCGAGAACTCAAGGTGGAACGGGCGCCTTTTTTGGCCTGTTCAATAGGCTGATTGGCCTTGGAATTGAAGTTCCAGAATGGGTAGTTGACGCCAAACTGGATGCCTTTAAGCTTTTCCTTGTTGCGGACGAGGAATCCCGAAAGACCGCCGCCCAGGTGGTCGTTGATGATTCCGTCGCAATATCCCGGCGAAGGGAGCATGACTTTGTTTGCGTAAAAAACGCCCGCTTTGAGAAGGCTGACCTTTCCCCAGAATTCGTAACCATCCATGTTGAAATCCCGACGGGGAAGCCCGATGCGCTCAATTTCGCTTTCGGTCACATGAAAGTCGTAGGTGACGTTGTGGATGGTAAAATAAAAGGGAATGTTGTCGAAAGAACCTGCATAGGCGGTCCTTGCTATAGGACAGACCAAAGCCCCGCCCCAGTCGTGACCGCAGAACATGGTTGGCTGAAAATGAATCGCCTCTGCATAAGCGAGGGCTGCCGATGCGAGGAACGAAAACCTCAGGTGGTTGTCGTTGTAAGGAATTCGATTTTCGCCGTAAATGGCGTCTCTGTTGAAATAACTGTCGTAGCGGATATAGGCAAATTGAGAATTTTGGCCGACCAAAACCTCGAAAGGCATGTTCCGGAGCTTTTCCACGCCTTTAAAAACGCATTTGAATTGGGAAGGGTCCCCTAAAAGTCGGGGGTAATAGGGTGAAATGGTCAAAGTCTCGGTGCCGGTGCGGGAACTTGCCAGTGCAAGCTGATTGACTGCCCCTGCCAACTGGCTAGGCTTGGTCCATTCCCCGGCTTCGGGACTGACTGCTAGAAACTTCAACCCAAATCTCCAATAAAATTTATTTACGAAGCGTTTGCTTCAGTATAAAAAATATTTAATTAAATTACAGTGGGTATCATATCAACCTTATTTTTTTTCCGGATAAAGGGTAAAAAATGAAAACTAAGCAACTGATCGTTCTTATGGCAGCTTCGGCAATGCTCCTGGCTGGCTGTAAGGGTACAAATGAAAAGCGTGGCGACGCTTATCTTGAAGAAGGTCGCTATCAGAATGCGATCAACTCTTACCTGACTGCTAAGAGCAAGGGTAAGATTTCCGACGAATTTTATGACAACTTCACCCTCGCACTGGCGAAGCGCGCTGAAGTGGAAAGCAAAAAGGATCCGCAGAGCGATCTGATTCACGGTCTTTTTGAACAGACTCTTCAAAATATTGACAAAGTGAAGAATGTGGAAACTGCCGCTCAGATCGGCGAAGCTCTTTCCGCAGTCGGTTTGAACCAGGCCTCTTCGGATGGTGCTTCTTTGGGCATCGTCCTTGACGGTTTTGCAAAAATCGATTCTTCCATTTCCCTTTTGAATCGTCTCGGCGGCGATGTTTCGAAGGTGAAGGCTTTCCGTACCCAGGCTGAAAACGTCTATGTGTCCAGGGCTCTCCCGGAAGCTCTCGACGAAGACGATCCGGTCGTGAGAGAATATAACCTTCTCGCTATCGAACTGATCGCTCCGAACAATGCGGACTTGAAGACCGCTCATAACAAGAGCCGCATCACGACCCGTCCGTACTTCCTCATTTTCGGTGAAAACATTCCGAACAAGTCCCCGTTGGTGGACAAGTGGGGCTACATCATGGCGGTCCCGTCTTTGAAGATTTCTTCTACGTCTCTTACGGGTGAACTCCAGTTCTGGGCTTCCACCGGTAACAACACCGAACTGGATCCGTCCAAGATCAAGCTGGTTTCTACCACGGGCGAAGAAGTTTTTGCCAAGATGGTGGGCAAGGGCTGGTGCGAAGCGGAAGTGATCGTTGGCAAGAAGGGCCAGGAAAAAATCGAAAAGAAGCAGAAGCCTTTCACCGGCAAGGGTAAGCTCATGAACGAATTCCAGTGCTCTGTGAACGTCGCTTTCAATTATTCGAGCGGATTTGTTCCGGATTACGTAGAATATAAGGATGATTTTGGCGTCGGACGTAAGTATCTCGGCCAGTAATCTTTATTCGAGTAGGATTCTAAAAACGCTCGCTTTTCGCGAGCGTTTTTTTGTATTTTTGGAAGCGATTTTACCCCTATTTTAAAAAGGTACTACCCTCTTGTTTTTTCGAGTCCTTGCCTTTCTACTAGTGATGTCCGCCGTGACAATGGCACAGTTGTTGGATGTGCCTGAAGATTTTACGACACCGACGACTGTGCGTTATGTGCGAGCGGAAGGTCTTGTGAATATGGATGAACGTTCCGTGCTGAGCCGTGTAAGTGTTCGTGCGGGGCAATC
>JAGDBD010000115.1 GCA_017959225.1 Fibrobacter sp.
TCCGTGATTGTCGTGGGACCGGAACTTCGCATGCACCAGTGCGGTCTCCCGAAGCGCATGGCTCTCGAACTTTACAAGCCGTTCATCATCCAGCGTTTGGAAGAAGATGGCGTCGTTTACACGCTCAAGGCTGCTAAGAAGTTCGTTGACGCAGAACGTCCGGAAGTTTGGGACATTCTCGAACAGATTATTGAAGACCACCCGGTGATGTTGAACCGTGCTCCGACGCTTCACCGTCTGGGTATTCAGGCCTTCTATCCGAAACTCATCGAAGGTAATGCGATTCGTCTTCACCCGCTCGTTTGTACGGCTTTCAACGCTGACTTCGACGGTGACCAGATGGCAGTTCACCTTCCGCTGTCTTTCGAAACGCAGCTCGAATGCCGCGTGCTCATGCTTTCCTCTAACAACATCCTTCACCCGGCTTCCGGTCAGCCGATCGCTGTTCCGGGCCAGGATATCGTGCTTGGCTTGTACTACATTTCCAAGCCGCGTCCGAACCGCAAGGGTGCTGGAATGCGCTTCTACGATGCCGACGAAGCACTCCGTGCTTACGGCAACGGCGCAATCGATTTGAATGCGGAATGCTACCTCCACTTGCCTGCTGGCCGTAAGATTTACATGGGCGCTCTGGAAAAGGACACCCTTTGTGAAACCGAACAGCCGGATGATTCTGGCAATCGTGAAGTCGTCGCCAAGGCTGGTCAGAAGATCAAGTTCCTCACATTGAAGGAACCGTCTCTCATCAAGACCACCATGGGCCGTATCATTCTGAACGAAATTATTCCGAACGACGTTGGTTATGCAAACGAAACCTTCGGCAAGAAGGTGATTGCAAAGTCTATCGACGATCTGTATCGCCGTACAGGCAACCGCGTGACCGTTGAATACCTCGATGACTTGAAGGCTCTCGGTTATAAGTGGGCTGCAATTTCGGGCTCTTCCGTGGCAATTTCCGAAATGGTGATTCCGCCAGAGAAGCAGCAGTTGCTCGAAGAAGCAAACGAAAAGGTCAGCCGCATCCGTGAACTTTACGAAGACGGTGTGATTACCGACGGTGAACGTTATAACCAGATCATCGACGTTTGGTCCAAGACGACGAGCGATGTCGCTGCTAAGCAGTGGGATCTCCTCTCTCACGACCGCGACGGTTTCAACCCTGTCTATATGATGGCGGATTCCGGCGCTCGTGGTAGCCGTGAACAGATCAAGCAGCTCTCCGGTATGCGTGGTTTGATGCAGAAGCCGACGAAGCAGCTCGGTGGTCAGGAAGTTATCGAAAACCCGATTAAGTCCTGCTTCCGTGAAGGCTTGAACGAAATGGAATACTTCATTTCTGCTCACGGTGCTCGTAAGGGTCTTGCAGATACCGCTTTGAAGACGGCTGACGCAGGTTACTTGACCCGTCGTCTCGTTGACGTCGCTCAGGACCTCGTGATTGTGGAAGAAGATTGCCACACGACGGATGGTATCGATATCTCCGCTTATAAGGACGGTGACGATACGATTATCCCGCTCGAAGAACGTCTCCTCGGTCGTGCTCCGGTTGAAGACATCGTTCACCCGGTTACCGGCGAAGTGATTGTGAAGGCTGGCGAACTCGTTACCGAACGCGACCTTCCGAAGATTTCTGCAACGGGTCTCGAACACGTGAAAATGCGTTCCGTGTTGACCTGTAATGCTCGTCACGGCGTCTGCGCTAAGTGCTACGGTCGTATGCTTGCTTCCGGTCGTCCGGTTGATCTCGGTGAAGCTGTGGGCGTTATCGCTGCTCAGTCCATCGGTGAACCGGGTACGCAGCTGACTCTCCGTACGTTCCACATCGGTGGTGCTTCCAGCCGTCTCACGGTGGAAAATTCGAAGAGCGCTCCGGTGGACGGTAGAATTGAACTTGACAATGTCAATACCCTCGATCACGAAGGTAAGAAGGTTGTCGTCTCCCGTATGGGCGAACTTGTGATCTTTGACGCTACCGGCATTAACAAGGGTCGTTGGCAGATTCCGTATGGCGCAACTCTCTACGTGGAAAATGGCGCAACGGTTTCGAAGGATACGAAGCTCTTTGAATGGGATCCGTATACAAGCCCGATTCTCAGTAACGTCAGCGGTAAAATCCAGTTCATCGACTTGATCGAAAACACGACTTACCGTGTGGATAAGGACGATGTGACCGGCGTTGAAACCTGGACTGTCATCAGTGACCGTCACGGTAAGCATCGCCCGGCAATCAACGTTCTCGATGCTGCTGGCAACCGTCAGGGTGTCTACTACTTGCCGGATGGCGCTATCCTCTCTGTCCACGATGGTGACAAGGCTGTTCCGGGCGAAATTCTCGCCAAGTTGCCGCGTGCCGTTGGTAAGACAAAGGATATTACTGGTGGTCTTCCCCGCGTCGCTGAACTTTTCGAAGCGCGCGTTCCGAAGAATGTCGCTGTGATCGCTCCGATCGACGGTATTGTCGAATACGGTAACGAAGAACGCGGCAACCAGAAGGTGATTATCAAGAACAACGAAGAAGAACAGAGCGTGCTCGTGCCGCGTGGCCGTCACCTTGCCGTGCTCGAAGGTGACCGTGTTAGCAGAGGTCAAAAGATCTGCGACGGTTCCGTTGATCCGCACGATATTCTCCGTGTTCAGGGCCCGGAAGCTGTGCAGCGCCACCTGGTGAACGAAATCCAGGCCGTGTACCGCCTCCAGGGTGTGGCTATCGCTGATAAGCACATTGAATGCATTGTGCGTCAGATGATGCGCAAAATCAAAATTTCCGATCCTGGTGATTCCGATCTCCTTCCGGATGAAGAAATCTCCAAGGCTCGTCTGCGCGTGAAGAACGACAAGCTCAGGGCCGAAGGCCGTGCCGAAGCGAAGGGTACTCCGATGCTTCTCGGTATTACCAAGTCCTCGCTTGCTACGGATAGCTTCATTTCCGCAGCGTCCTTCCAGGAAACAACGAAGATCCTCACTCGTGCTGCGATTGAAGGTAGTGTGGACCCGTTGATGGGACTTAAGGAAAACGTCATTATGGGTCACCTGATTCCTTGCGGAACTGGTGCAAGACACCTGCGTGACGTCGTGGTCATCGATTCCGACGCTGAAGCTGAGGCGGCCGCTAGCCGAGCTTCTCAGATGGATTCTGATGCTCAAGACGGCGGTATCGAATTCTCGATGCCAGATACCGGTTCCGAAGCCTCGGAAGATAATGGAGATAATATCGAATAATTTCGAAGGTAAAACTTGAAATAATTCGAAAAAGAACTATATTTGGGTTTCCAAAATTATAGGGAAAAATAAACAATGCCTACTATACAACAGCTCGTCCGTAAGGGCCGTGAAAAGATCCTCAACAGAACCGCTTCGCCGGCTCTGAAACAAAGTCCGCAAAAGCGCGGTGTTTGCACCCGTGTGTACACCACCACGCCGAAGAAGCCGAACTCCGCTCTCCGTAAGATTGCTCGTGTCCGTCTTTCCAACAAGATGGAAGTGACCGCTTACATTCCGGGTGAAGGCCACAACCTCCAGGAACACTCGATCGTTCTCATTCGTGGCGGTCGTGTGAAGGATGTTCCGGGTGTTCGTTACCACATCATTCGCGGTACGCTCGATACTCAGGCTGTGAACGGTCGTAACCAGGCACGTTCCAAGTACGGTGTTAAGAGAAAAGCTCCGGCTAAGAAGTAAAGGAAGAGCATATGTCTAGAAGAAGAAAGACTATTCACAAGCGCACCATTGCTGACCCGCGTTATCATTCCGTTTTGATCACCGAACTCATTGGTGTCGTTCTCAAGCAGGGCAAGAAGACGATCGCTGAACAGATCGTTTACACTGCTCTCGACCTCTTGGACAAGAAGGTGGAAGGCGAAGGCTCTCCGCTGGACAAGTTCGAAGAATGCCTTGAAAACATCAAGCCGAAGCTCGAAGTGAAGTCCCGTCGTATCGGTGGTGCAAACTACCAGGTGCCGATGGAAGTCGCTCCGGATCGCGCCAAGGCTCTCGCTCTTCGTTGGCTGCTCACGGCTGCCCGTAACCGTACGGAAGCTAACATGGCAGAACGTCTTACTGCAGAACTCGTTGCAGCTAAGAACAACGAAGGCAACGCCGTCCGCAAGAAGCAGGACGTGCACAAGATGGCAGAAGCGAACAGAGCTTTCGCTCACTTCCGCTTCTAATATCTTTAGCCCTTTGTTTTGGAAAAAGCTCCGCAGAAATGCGGGGCTTTTCTTGTATAGAGAAAAATTTTGACGGATTGGAAAATGGAACGTCGGATTAGAGTTGAGCGGATTTGCCCAGGTGGTTTATACTTGGCGAAAAATGGAGACGTTCAATATGCAAAATTCGACTTTAGACGGTTTGAAAGTGGATCAAACTGGTGTTGTCCGTGAAATATCGGGAGATTCCCGTTTTATTTCTCGCATTATTTCCATTGGTCTTACTCCGAACAGCTCCTTTACGGTTTTAAAAAACGACGGACGTTCTCCTGTTCTCGTTTATTGCCGCGACACGTTAATTGCGATTAACCGCAAAGAATGCGCTTTGATTGGAGTTTCTGTATGAAGACGATTGCACTTTTGGGTCAGCCGAATTCAGGGAAGTCCACGTTGTACAACGCATTGACTGGCGGACATCAGCGTGTGGGAAATTGGCCGGGCAAAACGGTAGAAAAAGCGGAAGGGAATTTTTATTGCAATGATCAGCTTTTTCATGTGGTGGACTTGCCGGGCAGTTACGGTTTGACAGCGAATTCCGAAGAAGAAGTGGTGACCCGTGATTTTATTGAACGTGGAAATGCGGATCTCGTTTGTTTGATCGTAGACGCTTCGCAGCTTGAGCGTAGTCTTTTTATGCTTGCGGATTTTGCCGGAATAAAATGCCCGGTTCTGCTGGTGTTGAATATGATGGATGTGGCAACATCGAAAGGCAAGTCCATTAACGTCTTGAAGCTGGAAAAAACAGTTGGAATTCCCGTGCTCGGATTTATCGCTTCGGATTCGAATGAATATCCGAAATTCTATGAAGCGCTTGAACGGGCTGTGGAAAATCCAAAGGAACTTTCGGCGGATGGCATTCGAAGATTTGCGGAAGAAGGAGAAAATTCTCCGGTAAAACGATTGGAATCGTTGCTCCGTAATTTTGAATTTGAAAACCGGGGAACATTCTGGATAACTTCCAAACTTTTGGAAAACGATCCGTTGGTCACAGCGGAAGTCCGTTCTGCTATCGATGCGGACCGATTGTCAAAAATCCAACAGGTTATAAAATCGGAACATTCGGCAGGTGGACTGATAACTGGAGAAGCGAAGTATCGTTGGATTTCAGAAATTCTGCGGGAGAGCGTCACGGAAAAGAAATCCGTCATAGAACTTTCCCGCTTTGACCGGATTGCGACCCATCGCATTAAAGGAAAACTGCTTGCGTTTGGCGTTATGCTTGTCACGTTGATTCTTTGCATGGTTGTTGCGGTGCCGGGCATGCTCGTCGGATTTGGACTGATGTCGAAAGGCGCTCCAGTGGTACATTCTATTTGTGAAAGCCTTGGTATTTGGCCTGTGATAGAATCATTTGTGAATGGCGTATTGATCGGCGGTACGGGCCTTACGCTTTGCATGATCAGCTTTGTTTTTGCGATCATATTCACTTTTGCACTGGTAGAAAACGTCGGTTATATGGCGCGTTTTTCGTATGTGTTTGATTCGTGGCTTGCACGGCTCGGTTTGCAAGGAAAAGCGATTATGCCGTTGTTTTCGGGCATTGTTTGTACGGCAGGAGCGGTTTGCGGTACGCGAGTTTTGGATACTCGTGGTCAGCGCCTGTTTGCCATGGTGCTTTTATGGAGCATTCCCTGCGGATCTAAAATTGCGGTGGTCCTATTTTTGGCTTCAGCGTTCTTTGGGTCGGCGGCGCCTTTGTTCGCTCTCGCCTTTGTGATTTTGGTTTTTGCGTCGTTCTACCTTTCGTCTCGACTTTTCGGGGGAAAACTTTTGCCTGTAGAAGCCCGTGCGGGAATGATTATGGAACTTCCGCCATACCACAAACCCCAGTGGAAAGCTTTGTTAAAAATGGTGGGACGCAATACTTGGGTTGTTTTTAAGAAGGCCCTTGTTGTTATTGTTTCCGTGTCTTTTGTGTTTTGGGCGCTTTCCTATTCTTCGGATGGAAAGGTGGAAAATACGATTTTATACACGATTGGAAATGCGATAGAACCGGTGACGCAATTGTTTGGAATGCGTTGGCAACTTTTTGCTTCGTATCTCGGAGGCATTTTTAGCAAAGAAGCGTCCCTTGGAATTATGTCGACGATTTTTGGAAGCTCCGATTCTGCGTTTTCTTTGATTGCTCGTGATGAAGTAGGCGCAAATCTCGGAGCCATGTTGCGACAATCGATTTCGAAACCAGAAGCTTTAGCCTTTGTTTTCGCTTCGATGTTTAACGTTCCGTGTGTTCTAGCGATGGGTTCTACTTACCGTGAAGTGAATTCGCTAAAGTGGTTGTTTGCCTTAATGGGATACTACTTTGCTATTTCGCTTGGAATTGCTTTTGTAGCTTATCGCGTGGGCCTTTTGATTTTTTAAGGATCTGATTCGAATGCTCACTAGTGATGGTGATGCATTTCCATCATTTCCGCTTGTGCAGGCTTTTCGGGAGAGTACCCAGCGATTCCCGGATCTACCATGCCAAAGATCATGGCGATGTGTGAAAGTACAAGGAAGGCAGCCAGAAGCAGAATGCGGATGGAGTTTCGGCCTTCGCCAAATTTTGCAATCAAATGCTTGATGTTGTAGCAAGCGAGAAGAATCATGGGAATTCCTGCTGCCAAGTAAGAGAAAATTGCTGTTGCGTCCACCCATGTGCGGAATTCGCCGGCTTGTGCAAGGGGAATTACGACGGTAGGAATCAAATAGGCGATGATGACGACAAATGCGACGCCTCCCAAAATGCTGCTGCAACGGTTTAAGTATCGGATCCAATTGTTTTGGGATTTGGCAACGGTCAAAACGAGTTCTGTAATGGCGACGGTTTCGGCGAGAATGACCGGAATGGCCATGAAGAAAATGAGATTCCAGGGGGAATTCTGCATAAGCAGATCCATGTAGTGAGTGGAATACATAATGAGACCTCTGTGGTTTGGCTTATTTTGTAATCAAAGTACGAATTGCCATTTTTCTAGAACCATATAAAAAATCTATAACGGAGTATTGAAATTTTGCTAAGGGCCTGCAATCCGCTTTTTTCTACTTTATGGCGATATTTTTGAATTGAGGCTTTTTGTGGAACTTTTGAAAAGGGCGTTTCCTCTGACGATTCCCGTTATGGCGGCCTATATCTTTTTAGGCGTCACCTATGGCCTTTTGGCGGAAACCATGGGCTTTAGCATTTGGTATCCGCTTTTAATGGCGATGTTTGTGTATAGCGGTTCAGTGGAATTTTTGGCGCTCGGAATGCTCGTTGCTGCCTTCAACCCGATGATGGCTGCGCTTGTGGCTTTGATGGTCTGCGCTAGGCATTTGTTTTATGGAATTTCCATGTTGGATGTTTATAAAGGTGCAGGGTGGCGAAAGTTCTTTTTGATTTTTGGAATGTCGGATGAAACGTTTGCCATTAATTACAGCCACCGTGATGAGCCTTACGGAGTAATGCTGTGGGTTACATTTTTGGATTGGCTTTATTGGCTTACAGGAGCTTGTTTGGGTTACGCCTTCGGCTCTATTTTACATGTGGATATCCGGGGTCTTGAATTTGTGCTGACAGCGATGTTTACGTCCATTTTTATGGACCAGCTGATGAAAGAAAAAAATCGAGTGCCAGCGTTGATCGGAATCATTCCGACGGCAGTTTGCCTTGCGCTTGTGGGCAATCGCTATTTTATTTTGCCATCGATGCTTTGCATTCTTTTACTGCTGACTTTGATGCGTAAACGTTGGGAGAAGTAAAATGAGCATAACGGAACGGATCGTGACGATTTCGATTCTTGCCCTTGCGACTTTTTCGACACGGGTGATTCCATTCTTGATTTTTGCACCTGGAAAACCAACACCGTCTTACATTAAATATTTGGGCAAAGTGTTGCCGTTAGCTGTTTTTGGAATGCTCGTGGTGTACTGCTTAAAAGATGTGGAATGGATTCATGGAAGTCACGGCGTTCCGGAACTTTTGGGAATCGCCGCTACCGCATTGATTCATCTCTTTTCGCGGCAGATGATTCTTTCGACAGCGGGAGGGACGCTTTTTTATATGATTCTAATTCACTAACCTTCGATGCGCCAAGTGAATCCCGCCAGTTCGATTTGACGGAAAGTTTCTTCGAGACCTTGTCCGCTTTCGGTCA
>JAGDBD010000116.1 GCA_017959225.1 Fibrobacter sp.
AAGAACGGCAAGCGGATCGCCACCGAAGCGTAGAACTTGTCTTGTGTTCTGCGATCGTCATCGGTACGTTGCAACTGCCATTCTTCCACGCAAGAAGATCCCGTGCAAGACTGTGTCACCCATTTATACTTGTACTTCGCATGCACATACTTGTAACCGATGCCGATTTTTGAAATGTAATCCCGTTCACCGGCAGCATCTTGTTCCGCTTTCTTTTCGTTCACCTGCCACTTAGCTTTTGCGGCTGCCACGTCAGCGTATTTTTCCGCTTCCATCGGCATATCCTTCAAGATGCCCTTAAGTTCTTCAATGGACGGAAGGAAGCTCGAATCGATAGCCACCGAATCGTAAGAGTTCGCAAAGGAAAGCAGTTTCAACTTGGAATCGTTCATCGCATTGGAATCCGACACGAGCTTTGCCGAAATCGTAGCCTGTTCTTCCATCGCAGTCACCAAGTCCTGCAAACGGAAAGTTTCCGAACCGGTCATCGCCTGTAAAACCTGAATACGGTCCTCGGCGATCTGTGCGAGCTGTTCATGAATCGAACGAATCTGTCCACGCAGCACGTAACGCAGAGCATGTTCATAACGTTCATACATGACTGCGGAACGGTCATAGTTCAACAGCGCACGCTGATAATCCGCCTGGCTTTTCCAGTACGCTTCATCGGCAGCGCTTTCGCCAAAAGCTTTCGGCTTTAACTTCAATTCAAAATCATGTTCCAAAAATCCAAAGCCGTCCAGCGTATATTCGAATTCCAGGTCATCCCAAAGTCTGGTGCCGGAACGTTCCCCGATGGCCGTCTGCTTTTTTTGCGAAGCCTGTAAAACGGGATCGTCATCCGCGGAAGCAATCAGCTTGTCCCACGTGAGAGGCTCGGCGACAGCGCATGCCGCAAGGATCCCGCACCAAACTAAAGTTTTCATTCCTGACCTCCCTTAATCGCGGAGTTCTTCAAAATTTTGGGCATTTTACTTTTTTCAGCAATCACCACTTTTTCGCCAAGGAGAAGCTTATTGTCGTCCGGAACACGAATCATCACTTCACGGCCGTAAAGCGGCATATCGACCATCTTCAGCAAGCGAACCGGGAACGGAACGATGCGGCTCGACATGCCGAGCACTTCACCAATCATATGTTCGCCAGCACCGCTGATCACTTCGATTTCATCACCGACCTGAATACGGGAATACACCTTTTCGTTGATATATCCGCGGACAAGGGTCACCGCTTTATGAGTCAAAATGATGATCGGATTGTAACTTGAAATTTTTTCACCGTCACGGGCTTCCACCGATGCGACGACCCAGTTTTCCTTAGCGATGATCGTAAGCTCTTCCTGCTGACGTTTCAGCATATCCATTTCGCGACGGAGCGCTTCGGCTTCCGTCTTGTCGCTAGACTTGGCAAGGCCTTTGCTTCCGCGGAGAAGGTTGATCTGCGAAGCCGCATTGGATTCTGCGATTTTCAATTCCTTTTTCAAATTGCGAATGGAAAGGAGAATGCCGTTCGAACTATCCGTTTTCACAGAAGCCGAAATGCTCTTCAACTTGGAAGAAAGGACTTTGTTCTGTTCATACTGCTGTTCCAGTTTGTCAATTTCAAGCAGGATCGTGTTGCGCTTCACATTCAAATCCGACTGGATGCTTGCCACCTTCTGATCGATGTCTGCCGAATTCAAATTGGAGCGTCCTTCGAGAGCGTCCAGTTCACGTTTAAGTTCATTCATGCGCACGGCCAAATCCGGACGGCTAAGTTCCACAAGCGTATCGCCTGCATGCACTTCTTTACCCGGAATCACATGAATCTTCACCACTTCCACCGCTTCCGGCATGCTGATCGTCGTTTCCGTCGCTTCCGCAATTCCCGAAAAAACGATCTTTTGACCGTGGAAAAAGAATCCAAGGGAAACGATCGCCGCCACCGAAAGAACCCAAGCGATCAACATTTTATGCGATTCAATCGCATGGAAACGCGAAGAATTCACGTCAGCAAGTTCGTCTAACTTCTTAAAGAATCCCATGAGAGCCTCCTACACTTCCGTCGTTGCGTCTTGCATCATGAAGTGAATGTCCGAAATGCCAGGAACTGCGGTCAATTCCTTCAGCACTTCATTTGCCGGGCGTTTACGGCGCAGGCGAACCTGATAGGCGACGTCAATGCGTTCACCGCCATCGACTTCTCGCATGGTAATCAACACAAAGGTCTTGATGTTCGCGCGTAAAATCTTTTCCAGTTTTTCACGGGATTCCGAATTGTTCGGCATTGCAAAACGGAGCATTCCGTCAAAGAAATTCTTGGTGCCAAGTCCCGAGCGGGAAAGCACAAAAGCAATGATGCAGAACGTAAGAGTTCCGCCGGCAGCAATGCCCCAAGCGAACACGCCGCAACCGATTCCAGCCCCCAGAGCCGCAAATAGGAACATAATGTCACGAGGGTCTTTAAAGCTCGTTCTGAAACGGACGATCGAAAGAGCGCCGAGCATGCCGAGACCGCGGCCCACATTGTCACCGATGGCCTGCATCACCGTTGCAGCGACCACGGAACTGAGCACAAGAGCCTGGACAAAGTTTCTCGAATAGGAAAGACCGAGGAAAGTATGTTCGTAAGTAAAGCCGATCGCTGTCGAACAGACGAAGGCGAGAAGCAGCGTGTAGATCATCGTGATGACGGTCGGGTAAGCTGCACTGGATTGAACTGTGAGAAGGTCTAACATAATGGACTCCAATGGGTTATACCAAGAAATTAGATTCAGTAAAAAAAGAACGAATACAAATAAAAGTTTAAAAAGCGGTTTTTTACCCCGTTCAAAAGCTCACATTTTACGTATCGGGAATATTCACCCCTTTTCTACACGCAATTTTCGAATTCTCTACTAAAAAGGGCGGTATAAACCGCCCCTTTTTTCTTGATTTACGCCGAAGTGAAACTTTTTCACCCACCGTTATACCGGTTCTACCGCATCGCCGCCTACTTCCGGCGCATGGGTCGGCTTTGAAACGATCTTCATGAAGAGAATGCCAAGGATTGCCGAAGCAAAGCTGCCCGTCAAAATGCCCACCTTTGCACCGGCGAGGAAGGTCGCATGGGAAGGATCGTCAAAAGCAAGTCCCGCCACAAAGAGGGACATCGTAAAGCCGATACCCGCAAGCATACCGCCACCTAAAAGAATCTTCCAGTTCACACCGGACGGCAACATGCAAATCTTCGCCTTGATTGCTGCAAAAGACACGATGAAAATACCAAGGGGCTTACCGATCACAAGGCCGAGCACAACGGAAAGGGTTACAAGGCTCACAGCGCTCGGTTCAATTACCACGCCTGCGTTCGAAAGAGCAAAGAGCGGCATAATCACAAAGTTCACCCACGGCTGCAAATGCGTATTTAAACGGCCCTGCAACGAACCGCTTTCACGGGATGTCTTTTCGAGCATGTCGAGGACTTCCTTGCGCTGTTCGTTGGTCATCGGACGGTTTTCCTTCACCGCATCGCCCACAGTCACAATCAAGTGGTCCATGTAAGCGCGCTTCACCATGGGAGCCACCGGAGTCAAAAGGCCAATGATCACACCGCAAATGGTCGGGTGCACACCGCTCTGCACAAAGCAGAACCAAGAAATCACAGCGAGAATACCGTGCACGAACAGGTTGCGAATGCCCACGCGGAACGAAAGCCAAGTCAAAGCGAGGAAAATGACGGCAACGCCCAAAGCGCCCCACTGCACACCGCTCGAATATCCGACGGCAACCACAATGATCGATCCAATATCGTCCGCAATTGCAAGGGTCAAAATCATCACCCGGAGACCGTGAGGAATACGCGTACCGAGAAGCGCCATGCAGCCGACCGTAAACGCGATATCCGTCGCCATGGGAATACCCCAACCATGGTGAGCTTCACCCGGGCAAGCGAACAAATAAATGATCGCAGGGAAAATCATACCGCCGATCGCAGCGAGCACAGGCAAAAGCGCCTTGCGCACATCGTGCAATTCGCCGTGGACGATTTCACCTTTAACTTCAAGACCCACCGAAAAGAAGAAGATGGTCATCAAGGCGTCGTTCACAAGCCAACCGAGCGTCGGCACATGGTGAAGCGCTTTGTCAATGCTCCACGGGCCAATCGTAAAATTGAACGGGAGGGACCAGAACGCGAGATAAGTTTCATTGGACAGGTTCGCCCATAAAAGGGCGATTATCGTCACCGCAATCAGGCCGATACCGGCCGTCGATTCAATTTTCAAGAATCGCTGAACCGGCGCAACGAACTTGTCGATTGCCGGAAGCGGAACTTTTGCACCAAGAACATCTCTTTCTGCCATTATGTGAACTTCCTTGTTAAAGAAATGGGGTTTAAAAAATAAAAAAAGGCTCCATTTTAAAATGAAGCCTTTCTGATAAATTAATACATATGCGGAGGCGGCCAACGGGGGTTCTTGGAACTCATATCGACCTTGTAGAAGTTCTTGTCGAAACGACCGTCATCTTCTCCGTAAAGACGCATTACATAGCGGGACATCCACTTGGCGATCTTCAAAACGGTGAGCTTGTGACGCAAACGGCCCTGGCAGTCGCGGTTCATAATGTCCGGGAGAGTGTTCGTCGTGAGGATTTCGTCAATAGCCGGGCTATTGAGTTTTTCACGGGCTTCCGGGCTCGAATTGAAGTGAGACACGCAGAAGCAAACGCGGTTCGGCTTACCGGTCTTCAAGTAATCGCAGCAGCGCACGATCGTCGAACCGGTGCGTACCATGTCGTCGAACACGATCACATCTTTGCCCTTGAGGTAATCCAGCTGGACTTCGCTTTCCGGGGAAAGGGACATGCTGACTTCACGTTCACCGGTACGGACCTTGCTCATGATCACACGCTTGCACTTCGGCAGCTGGAGAGCGTCGAACATGGCGTTCACGAACGGAGTTGCACCCTTATCCGGTGCGACAATCACGAGGTTGTCACCGTCCTTGCCGGTCTGTACAAAGTTGGAAGTCTTGATGTAGTGGGCATACACTTCCGTCGGAATCATGTTGTGGAAGTGGCCACCGAAAATTTCGCTGTAAAGGTTCTGGACCTTGACCGAATGGTTGTGAACCGTTACGACTTCATCCACGCCAGCTTCTTTCAAAAGCTGAGCAAAGAGGAGCGCGGTAAACGGCTGACCGTCGAACTTCTTCAAGTCGGCTGTCGGACGGTCCTTTTCGAGATCTCCGACGCGGTGAGCTCCGCGGTCCTGGGCGCTGTAGAACAAGTCCGGTTCCACAAGAACGACGCCTTCGGCTCCGTTTTCCTTAGCGGCACGGGCCAAAATGCAAACGCGCATGGCAAGATCGTTACGGCTCCACTCGTGGGAAGTAGACGAGCAGATGAGGACGATTTTGCCCTTCAGACGCTTGCCGATATTTTCATCGTCAAAAACGTCGAGCATGTAACGTGGACAGAATTCGGTGTTCGCATAGGTTTTAAGCGAAACCGTATCGGAAATGTCTTCACGAAGACCGATATATTGAGCGATGTCGATCGCAAACGGGTCGTCAGTGAAGGTTCCAGTAACAATGAATCGATCTTGCATCCAAGAATCCTTTTTTAGGGGTACTTCAAAGATAGAAAATGATTTGGGAAGTGTTAAGGCAAAAGCTCCGCACGAAAGACTTACACAAAAATGTCGTTTTTGGGCAAAAAACGGGGGAATTTACCATTCAACACCAATTACACTCACACCAACAGCCTAATTTTCCTATGATTAGTGCCATGACCTCCTCCGCCGACAAGGTGACCGAGAACTTCACAGGAAAAGAGAAGGACGATGAAATCGAACTGGACTACTTCGGGGCACGTTATCTTGACCCGATGCTCGGAATGTGGATTTCTGTGGACCCGGCACGTCAATTTACGAGCCCGTATCTGTATGCAGGGAATGGATATAATCCGGTGAATGGTGTTGATCCGGATGGGAATGAAGTCGTTATGGATGATTGGACAAAAGCCAATTATGTCTTATGGTTAAATTCAAATGTTGGTGGTCCTGAAGTTAAGGCTATAAGACAAAATATTTTTGCAGCTTTAGAGTCCTCTGATCAAATTTATCATGTTCGCGTTAAACAACCTGTTGATGGTCTTGATAAAGGGACTAAAGGCATGTATGATTCAGAATACCAAGCTGCTATGTATGACGGAACTATGGAAAATTTTTTCCATGAGTTGTTGGCACATGCAGGGCTAGATGAGGCCATTTATGAGCAATCAGGTATTACACTAGGTAATTCTAATTGGTTTGAACCTGAAAATAATGGCCGAGAACATTTTTTGGATGACGAAATCAGGGCGAGAGGAATGGGCAATAGCCAGACTCTCGCTAATTTGATGAATATAATTGAAGAATATGGAAATTTCTATGATCTACATTATATCGATGAGGTTGATGTAAAAGAATGAAACAACTATCAATCTTCTTGCTTCTCTCATTTTTGTTTTCCCACGCCACTGAATGCAGCGATGATTATACATTTACATACAAAAAACAATCCTTTTTTGTTTGTAATAGTAAAATGGATGGTGTGAAATTCGAGAAAATTGAAGGGACCAAGATACGTGTATATAGTTATCAAGGAATTGTTTATTTGGTAGGAAACTTTACTGAAATTTCGATATTTTTTGAAAAGACGGGTTTCTCTTTAATACGAAATGAAGGTAAAAAGCATAAAGATTTCTATGAGTTTACCTATAAGAATCTTGTGGCTTCAAATCTGGAATTTTTATTAGCGACTATTGATGGAATGTATAATTTACCGTCTTACGTTCTTTACGATAAAGATGATGTAGTGTTTACTGTTACGAAAAAGGTTAGTAGATTGAAGAAAAGAAAGATTCCTATATATTAGGAGCCTGACAATTTCCT